>NZ_JAJEPW010000004.1:0-109462 GCF_020687045.1 Brotocaccenecus cirricatena | reverse complement strand
GATTAGAGATACGGAAGAGCTTACAGTACGCGATAATGTAGTATTTGAGTTAGGATTGTTCATCGGAATAATTGGCAGCAGGCGGCGGCTGTCCGCCGGGGTATCCATGGCAGTGCTGGCGTTTTATATGCTGGTGGTGGGCCTGTCGCCGTCGGTGGTGCGGGCGTGCATCATGCAGGCCTTCGTGCTGGCGGCGCCCCTGTTCAAGCGGGACAGCGACGGCCTTACCAGCCTGGGAGCGGCGCTGCTGGTGATTTTGCTGGCCAACCCCTTCGCCGCCGGAAGCATCAGCCTGCAGCTGAGTTTTGCGGCCACCCTGGGACTGGTGTGGCTGTCGCCGAAGCTGTACCGGAATCTGTCCCGGTTCTACACCGGGACAAGCCGGGCCGTCCGATGGGCGGTGAACTTCCTGTGCGCCAACGTGTCGGCCTCCGTCTCGGCCTTGGTTTTCACCATCCCACTGACGGCCATCTACTTCAACATCCTGACCCTTACCGCCCCCATCAGCAACCTGCTGGCCGTTCCGGCGGCGGGATGGAACTTCATGGCGGGCTTTGTGACGGTGCTGGTGGGCTTTGTATGGCTGCCGGCGGCCCGGGTGCTGGGCTGGGTGTGCTTCGGCCTGGTGCGGTATGTGCTGTGGGTCGCCGGGGTGCTAGCCTCGGCTCCGGGGCACGCGGTGTATTTTTCCAACGGCTTTCTGAAATACTGGCTGCTGTATGTATACGCCATGTTCGGCGGGTGCCTGCTGACCCGGGACCGGCGGCGGAAGTACGCCGTGGCCGGAGTCCTGGCGGCGGCGACGCTGGCGCTGGCGGTGGGCCTGAACACCGGACTGCACCAATATGGGGACCTGTCCGTGATGGCCCTGGACGTGGGCCAGGGGGAAAGCGTGGCCCTGTATACCCGGGAGAAGGCGGTGCTGGTGGACTGCGGATCCAGCAACAGCTATATCAGCGCCGGGGCCCGGGCGGCGGACCAGCTGGAGAGTATGGGCATCCACCGCCTGTCGGCGGTGGCGGTGACCCACTATCACGCGGACCACACCAACGGACTGGAGGAGCTGCTGGCCCGGATGCCGGTGGAACGTCTGCTGCTGCCGGAGATCCAGGATGAATACGGCGTCCGGGACCGGCTGCTGGCCCTGGCCCGGGAGCTGGACATCCCCGTGACTATGGTGACGGACACCTATCAGTTCCCCATGGGCCAGGCCATGCTGACCATCTATCCCCCGGTGGGAGCCGGGGATCTGAACGAGCAGGGGCTGACCTTCCTGTGCTCGGCGGGAGATTTCGACGCCCTGATCACCGGCGACATGGCCGGAAACACGGAAAAGAAGCTGGTGGAGCGGTTCGACCTGCCGGATATCGAGGTGCTGGTGGTGGGGCACCACGGCTCCCGGTACAGCAGCACCGACGCATTTTTGCAGCAGGTGCGGCCGGAAACGGCTATCATCAGCGTGGGAGACAACAGCTACGGCCACCCCACCCAGGAGGCTATGGACCGGCTGTCCCGGAACGGGGCCACCGTGTATCGCACCGACCGGCAGGGGAACGTCCTGGTCACAGTGAACGGAGGAACGTAAATGGCGGCAAAGGCTATGAAAAAAAGCGGCGCAGCCTTGGAAAAGCTGCGGGCGGATATCAAAAGCGGCAGCCCGGAGAACGTGTACATCTTCTACGGAGAGGAGACGTATCTGCGGGACCGGTATCTGGAGGAGCTGAAGGCCCTGCTGGTGCCGGAGGGCTTTGAGGAGTTCAACTATCACCGGCTTTCCGGAAAGGGACTGACCGTCCAGGACCTGACGGAGGTGGTGGAGGCCATGCCCATGATGGCCCAGCACACCCTGACGGTGGTGACGGATATGGACCTGTTCCGGCTGGACGAGGGGCAGCGGGGGCTGCTGATCAATCTGCTGGGGGATTTCCCGGAATACGGAACGTTGGTGTTTGTATACGACGTGTTGCCCTATAAACGGGACGGCAAAATGAAGAAGCTGTGCGCCGCCATCGGGGACCACGCGCAGGAGGTGGAGTTCTGCCAGCAGGAGCGGGATCAGCTGCTGCGGTGGATGAAGCGGCGGTTCGCGGCGGAGGGCCACGACATCGACACGGCCACGGCGGACCATCTGCTGTTCACCTGCGGCACGCTGATGACGGACCTGGTGCCGGAGATCGGGAAGATCGCTGCCTATGCCAAGGGGGAGCGCATCACCGTGGCGGACATCAACGCCGTGGCAGACCCCATTCTGGACGCCCAGGTGTTCGACATGACCAACAGCATCACCGCCGGAAAATACGACGACGCGGCCCGGGTGCTGGGGGATCTGCTGCGGATGCAGACGGAGCCCATTGTGATCCTGGCGGCGGTGGGCAAGGAGCTGCGGCGGCTGTATACCGCCCGAATGGCCCTGGACGGCGGCAAGGACCGGCTCTGGCTGAAGCAGCTGTGGAACATGAGCAGCGATTACCCGGCCAAGCTGCTGATGCAGGCGGCCAGAAAGGTGGACCACGAGTGGTGCCGGACGGCGGTGCTGCGGTGCCAGCAGCTGGACCGGCGGATGAAGAGCATGAGTATGGCGGATAAGCAGAAGGAGGACGAATTGAAGCTGTTTCTGATGGAATTGGCGGGGCGCAGATGAAGCCCCGGGTAAAAGAGGTCATCGTGGTGGAGGGGCGGTATGACCGCAACGCCCTTTTGCAGGTGGTGGACGCCACGGTGGTGGAGACCGGCGGGTTCTCCGTGTTCAACGACCGGGAGAAGCTGGCGTTTTTGCGGCGGCTGGCGGAAAAGCGGGGGCTGATCCTGCTGACGGACCCGGACGGGGCGGGCTTTGTGATCCGGAACTATCTCAAGGGCGCCATTCCCCGGCAGCAGGTAAAGCAGGCCTATGTCCCGGATATTGCCGGGAAGGAGCGGCGCAAGCGCCATCCCGGCAAGGAGGGCAAGTTAGGGGTGGAGGGTATGCGGCCGGAGGTGCTGCTGGAGGCCCTGCGGCGCTGCGGCGCCACCCTGGAGGGGGAGGACGCCCCGGCCCCCGGCGGGGACCTGACCAAGGCGGACATGATGGACAAGGGCCTGGTGGGACCGAAATCCGCCGCCCGGCGGCAGCAGGTGCTGCGGGACCTGGGTCTGCCGGAGCACCTGACGGCCAACGGCCTGCTGGAGGCCCTGAATCTGCTGCTGACACGAGAGGAGTTTGAGAAGCTGTGACGGAGCCATTGGAGATCGAGCGGAAATTCCTGATCGAAATGCCGGACCAGACCCTGCTGGACCGGTGCCCGGTGCGGTGGGAGATGTGGCAGACCTATCTGCTGTCCCGGCCCGGCGTCAGCGCCCGGGTCCGCCGCCGGGTGGGGGAAACGGAGCAGTTTTTCCACACCGAAAAGCAGCGCCTGACGGACCGCACCTGCGTGGAGCGGGAGCGGGAGATCGACGCCCGGGAATATGAGGCCCTGCTGGCACAGCGGGACCCGGCGCGGGTGACCATCCACAAGGTGCGCTATTGCCTGCCGGAGGGCGGGCTGGTGTTCGAGATCGACGTGTATCCCTTCTGGCGGCGGCTGGCGGTGATGGAGGTGGAGCTGCAGCGGGAGGACCAGAGCTTCACCGCGCCCCGGGGGCTTCGGGTGCTGCGGGAGGTATCCGGCGACCGGCGGCTGAAAAACGCCGCCCTGGCGGGCCATGTGCCGCCGGAGGAAGAATTGTTGGCCGAAGCCGCCGGAAATGGAATAACTCCCTTGCATGGAAGTCCGGAATGTGGTAAAATAATCTGAAAATACCGGCGGGGGAACAACTGCCGGTGCATTTTCGTGGAAATCGTGCTGCGGCACGGATTCGATATCTATACGCATACATAGGAGGAACAAAAAATGTCTTTCATGATCGAAACGTCTGCCCGCCATATCCACCTGACCCAGGAGACGGTGGAGAAGCTGTTCGGCGAGGGCTATCAGCTGACCGTTCGCAAGCCCCTGTCCTATCCCGGCCAGTACGCCTGCAACGAGCGGCTGACCATCGTGGGGCCCAAGAAGGAGATGGCCAACGTGTCCATTCTGGGGCCTGTGCGTAAGGCCGACCAGGTGGAGGTCTCCGCCACCGACGCCCGCACCCTGGGCATCGACGCGCCCGTCCGGGAGAGCGGCCATGTGGAGGGCTCCGGCGCATGTAAGCTCATCGGGCCCAAGGGCGAGGTGGAGCTGAGCCAGGGCGTCATCATCGCCAAGCGGCATCTGCATGTCCGCCAGGAGGACGCCGAGAAGATGGGCGTCAAGGACAAGGAGATCATCAAGGTGGCCTGCGGCGGCGAGGGCCGCAAGCTGATCTTCGACGACGTGGTGGTCCGCGTCAACGTGGGCGGCGCCACCACCATGCACATCGACACCGACGAGGCGCAGGCCGCCGGCAACCCCACCGTGGGCGAGATCTATCGGTAAATCATCCGGAACCAATGGGGGTGCGCACCGCGCACCCCCAGCTTGTCAAAAAGCATTTTTGACAAGCTGGGGGCGGTTTTTCAGAACTTCAAAAAATTCTGAAAAACAAGTGATTGCAAACGAAAGACACCCCTGATGGGTTTCTTTCGTAACTATCTTCCTTTCCGATGGTGAAAGTCCCCCCTCTTTTGACAGTCTTGCAGGGTGCGCGATGCGCACCCTGCGCTTTAACGGGTTTTTACAGAAAAGGAGCGTGACCTATGGCGACCACTCTCATCCGCAATGCCCAGGCCATCGTCACCGTGGACCGGGAGGACCGGGTGCTGCGGGGCGAAAACATCCTGGTGCAGGACAACGTGATCCGATACATCGGGCCGGAGGAGCGTCCGGCGGACCGCGTCATCGACGCCTCCCACTGCTTTGTGTACCCCGGTCTGGTGAACACCCACCACCATCTGTACCAGACCTTCACACGGAACCTGCCGAAGGTGCAGAAAATGGAGCTGTTTCCGTGGCTGCGGACCCTGTACGAAATCTGGCGGGGCCTGGACGAGGACTGCATCTATTACAGCTCCCTGGTGGGGCTGGGCGAGCTGCTGAAATACGGCTGCACCACCTGCATGGACCACCACTATGTGTTCCCCAGGGTGGGATCGGAGCACTTCATCGACCAGCAGTTCCGGGCGGCGGACCTGCTGGGGGTCCGGTTCCACGCCACCCGGGGCAGTATGTCCCGGGGCAAAAGCGACGGCGGTCTGCCGCCGGACGATCTGGTGCAGGATGTGGACACCATCCTGCGGGACAGCCAGAGATTGGTGGAGAAATTCCACGATACATCCCGGTTTTCCATGCACCAGGTGGCCCTGGCCCCGTGCTCGCCCTTCAGCGTGACCACGGACCTGCTGAAGCAGTCGGCGGTCCTGGCCCGGTCCATGGGGGTGCGGCTGCACACCCATCTGTGCGAGACCAAGGACGAGGAGCGGTTCACCCTGGAGGCCGTGGGTATGCGGCCCCTGGCGTATATGGAGAGCTGCGGCTGGCTGGGAGAGGACGTGTGGTACGCCCACGGCATCCACTTCAATGATCAGGAGCTGCGCCTGCTGGCCCAAACGGGGACAGGCGTGGCCCATTGCCCGGTGTCCAACATGAAGCTGGCCTCCGGCGTGTGCCGGGTGCCGGATATACTGGCACTGGGAATGCCGGTGGGACTGGCCGTGGACGGTTCGGCGTCCAACGACTGCTCCAACCTGCTGGCGGAGATCCGGGCGGCGTACCTGCTGCACCGGCTGACCTACAGCGCCAAGGCCCCCACCGGGTATGACCTGCTGAAAATGGCCACCATGGGCAGCGCACGGCTTCTGGGCCGCCAGGACGAGATCGGCAGCCTGGAGGTGGGAAAGGCTGCGGACCTGTTTCTGCTGGACGTGGACCTGCTGGAGCTGGCCGGGGCCAAGCTGGACCCCGCCTGTATGCTGGGAACCGTTGGCTATGCCCGCCCGGCGGAGCTGGTGATGGTCAACGGCCGGGTGGTGGTGGAGCACGGCCGTGTGCTGGGTATGGACGAGGAACAAACCCGCGTCCGGGCCCAGCAGCTGGTGGACGGGATGCTGCAAAAAGCGGAATAAGCATGAAACAACCGGGTACGGCACGCCGTACCCGGTTGTTGGTTATATGTGTTCAATCAGGGCCACGGCGTGGGCGGACATGCCGGAGCCGTCGCCGGTGAAGCCCAGGTGCTCCTCGGTGGTGGCCTTGACGTTGACGCAGCCGGGGCCGATGGCCAGGGCGGCGGCCAGGTTCTCCTGCATCTGCCGGCGGTAGGGGCCGACCTTGGGGGCCTGGGCGATGAGGGTGGCGTCGATGTTCACCACCCGGTATCCGGCGTTTGCCAGAGCGTCCCGGACCCGGGACAGCAGCACCAGGCTGGAGATGTTCAGAAAGGCGTCGTCACTGTCCGGAAACAGGTGGCCGATGTCTCCCAGGGCGGCGGCACCCAGCAGCGCGTCCATCACCGCGTGGGTCAGCACGTCGGCGTCGGAGTGACCGTCCAGCCCCCGGTCATAGGGGACGTGGACGCCGCCCAGGATCAGAGGACGTCCGGCGGTGAGCCGGTGGACATCGTAGCCGTGGCCCATGCGCAGATTCGTCATCTGTCCCGCCCCCGGAGGATGGCCTCGGCGATCAGCAGGTCCAGGGGGGTGGTGATCTTGATATTTTCCCGGCTGCCCGTGGCCAGGTAGACTTCCTTGCCCAGACGCTCCACGGCGGAGCAGTCGTCGGTGATCTCGGCTCCGGCGTCGATGGCGGACTGGAGGGCGGCCTTCAGCAGGCTGGCCTCGATGACCTGGGGGGTGTATACGGCGAAAAGGGTGGAGCGGTCCGGCGTGGAGAGGACGCGGCCGTCGGTGGGGTCCGCGGCCTTGATGGTGTCGGTTACCGGAACGGCGGGGGCCGCGGCGTTGGTGCGGCAGGCCAGGCGGATGATCTCGTCAAACTCCGCCGGGTCCACCAGGGGACGGGCGGCGTCGTGAACGGCCAGAAGCCCCGCCTTGGGGTTGGCCTCCAAGGCGGCGGCCAGGACGGACTGGGCCCGGGTGGAGCCGCCGCGGACCACCTTGACGGGCTTGTGCAGGCCGCAGCGGCCGCACAGGTCCGCCACGGTGAGAAGCAGCTCCTCCCGGGTGGCGACGATGATCTCGTCCACCAGCTCGGTCCGGTCGATGGCGCACAGGGTGCGCATCAGCACCGGTGCGCCGCACAGGTCCGTCAGCAGCTTGTCCTGACCGCCCATGCGGGTGGAGGATCCGGCGGCGGGGATGATGGCCGTGCAGAAGGGGCGGGTCTTATCCTGGATCCGGCGGATTTTATCAAACAATTTTCCCATAGTTACGCTCCCAGCATCATGGCTTCGTTGATCCGCTGCTCCACAGCGGGGTAATCGTCCGTTCCCTCCACCAGCACCACCTCGGAGATGAGGATCTGCTTCGCGCTGTGGAGCATTTTGCGCTCGCCGTTGGACAGGCCCCGGCGGTGGTCCCGCCACATGAGGCCCTTGATGACCCAGGCCACCTCCAGCAGGTCGCCGCTTTTCAGCCGGGCCAGATTGTCCCGGTAGCGCTGGTTCCAGTTGGAGGACATCTGCACCTCCAGCGTGGGGATGGCGGAGAGCACCTGGCAGATGTGCTCCGCCGTGGACAGACACCGCAGGCCGATCTGACAGCAGGCGTCGATGGGGATCTTCAGCACCAGCCCCCCGGCGGGCATGCGGAACACATAGTAGCTGCTGACCCGGCTGCCCAGGCGCTCGTGGGTGATGCGCTCGATGATGCCGGCCCCGTGCATGGGGTGGACCACCTTATCGCCGATCAGAAACATGGCGGCGTCTCCTTTCCGGAATATAATTTTTCACAAATATATTATACCGGAACGGACCGGATTTGGCAAGAGGGAAAAAGACTATACGGAATCTTAGCAGGCGGGCGGATTGCATTCCCTACCGGAGGGGTGTATAATACCGGCGAGAAAAAATACCCGAAGGAAAGGGGTTTGAGGTACTATGCTGGAGTTTTTGGAGAAGGAACAGATCGACAAGGGGATCATTCAGGGGATCCGGGAATACCGGGAGAAGTATCCGGCGGCGCCGGAGCTGGCGGGGCGGGTGCCCCGGCCCCGGTATCACTATTACGGAAAGGACGTGTGGGAGGCGGCGGCTGCGGCCCTGCTGTGCGGCGAGAATCTGCTTTTGGCAGGCAGCAAGGCCACCGGCAAGAACGTGCTGGCGGAGAACCTGGCCATGGCCTTCGGCCGCCCGGCCTGGGACGTGTCGTTCCATGTGAACATGGACGCCGCCAGCCTCATCGGCATGGACACCTTCGTGGGGGGACAGGTTACCTTCCGGCCGGGACCGGTGTATCTGTGCGCAAAAAACGGGGGCGTCGGCATTCTGGACGAGATCAATATGGCCAAAAACGAGGCGCTGGCGGTGCTGCACGCCACGCTGGATTTCCGGCGGGCCATTGATGTGCCCGGGTATGACCGGGTGGAGGTGGATGAGGCGGCGCGGTTCATCGGCACCATGAACTATGGATATGCCGGGACCCGGGAGCTGAACGAGGCCCTGACCAGCCGGTTCGTGGTGATCCAGATGCCCACCATCGGGGAGGAGGGCCTGGAGCGTCTGCTGGAGGAGGAATTTCCCACTTTGGAGAAGAAATACCGCCAGCAGTTTGCCCAGCTGTTTCTGGATTTGCAGAAAAAGTGCGAAAGCGCGGAGATATCCTCCAAGGCCCTGGACCTGCGGGGCCTGCTGGACGCGCTGCGGCTGATCCGCCGGGGCGTCCGGGCGGGGATGGCCCTGGACATGGGCATCACCAACAAAGCCTTTGACAGCTATGAACAGGACCTGATCCGGGACGTGATCGCCGGGCGCATTCCGGCGAAGCTGGACCGGGCCCGGCTGTTTACGGACTGAGCGCCATGGGTGTGCAGACCTACAGCGCCCAGCAGCGGCGGGCGGTGAACCTGATCTGGGCAGCGGCGGGGGAATATGGGTTCGAGCCCAAGTTCCTGGCCATGAAAACCGACGGGACGCCGGATTTTTACATGAATTTTGTCATCGGCCTGGTATACAAGTGGTTTGGCCGGGATATGCTGGAGCGGCTGTTTGACTCGTGGCTGGGGGATGTGCGGCAGGCGGTGATGGACGACCTGGCGTGGCTGGCCCTGGAGAGCGCCGTGTATCAAAAGGAGCTGCCGGGACGTCCGGCACTGGAGGAGCTGCGGCAGGACCACGCCCGGGAGTTCTTTGCCATGGAATATCAGACCTCCCGGCAGGAGTGGATGGCCCGGAATCAGCTGGTATACTCCATGCAGGCGGCCCGGTGGAAAAACGTGCTGGGAAAGCCGGACCGGCTGGTGACCCCCTGGGACAAGGGCCTGTATCGGGCCCTGTGCTGCGGGGACGTCAGCGGGGAGGAACTGGAGCAGGCGCTGCGGGCGTGCTTCCGGAAGTACCTGGGCTTTGACGGAAAGGTGCGGACCAAGGCGGAGCTGCGGCTGCACTTCGACAACCGGCGGTGGATCGCCTTTATGACCAAAATGGCTCCCACGGAGCTGGTGCGCACCGACGATCTGGCCATCGGACGGGCGGCCCATGCCGGGCAGGCGGGGCTTGTCCGGGCGGCGGACGCCCTGCGGTCCATGCTGCGCTCCAACGAGCGGGCGGAGGCGGACCGGGCGTATATCCAGCGGTGCTTCGGGCGGAGTATGTACGCCCCCAAGCAGCTGAGCGCCATCGAGCAGCAGCGGTGCACCGGGAACCACCTGGGGTGCCGGCTGTGGTTCACCCGGGGGGACCCGGCGGCGGACGTGCCGCCCAGCAGTGACAGCCAGCAGCTGTATGAACAAGCGGCGGAGCAGGCCCGGCTGAACCGGGCGGCCTATGCCGAAAACAGTGAGCTGTATGAAAGCGCCCTGCTGCGGCTGACGGAACAAATCCGCAATTGTATGCTGGTGCACCAGCAGCCGGAGGCCGTGACGGCCCGGCAGGGCTGGGTGGACGGGGCCAGGGTATGGCGGGAGCCGGTGCTGGGGGACGACCGGGTGTTTCTGCGGCAGGATCAGGAGCCGAAGCCCGGCTTCAGCGTGGACCTGCTGCTGGACGGCTCGGCCTCCCGGCTGCACTGTCAGGAGACCATCGCGGCCCAGGGGTATATCCTGGCCAAGAGTCTGCTGAACTGCGGCATTCCCGTGCGGGTCACCAGCTTCTGCAGTCTGCGGGGCTATACGGTGCTGCGGGTGCTGAAGGAGTACGGCGACAAGCAGGGGGAGCGGCGGATATTCGACTATTTCGCCGCAGGGTGGAACCGGGACGGCCTGGCCCTGCGGGGGATGGAGGAGCTGATGCAGTCGGCTCCGGCGGAGAAGCATCTGCTGCTGATCCTGACCGATGCCAACCCCGACGACAGCCACCGGATCCCACCCAACGGAAAGAATCCCATCAGCCGGGAATATGACGGCAAGGCCGGGGTGGAGGACACCGCCGACGAGGTGCGGGACCTGCGCCGCCGGGGCATCCGGGTGGCGGCCATCTTCATGGGGGAGCAGGACAGCGTTCCGGCGGCGGACCGGATATACGGAAAGGACCTGGCCCGTATCCGGCGGATGGACCAGCTGGCCCAGGCCGCCGGGCGGCTGATCCAGGATCAGATCCGGGAGCTGGCCAATTAAAAAAGAAAATATTTTTGAAAAATGCGCTCTGTTGCCCTGTATACGGCAACAGGGCGTATATTTTTCCGGGGAAAGAGGGGGGATGCAGAACGACGAAAAAGGAGGGCGGTCAATGGAACAGAAGCAGGAACCCCAGAGGCCGAAAATCGGCACGGAGGAGGTGCGCCGGGCGGCGGATATCCTGAGACGGTACCACGCCGGGAAGCGGCAGCTGGAGCAGCGCATCATCGACAACGAGCAGTTCTGGAAGCTGCGGCACTGGCAGCAGATGGAGAAGGCGGGGCAGGGCGGCAATCCCGCGGACCCGCAGCCCACCAGCGGGTGGCTGGTGAACTGCATCCTGTCCAAGCATGCGGACGCCATGGACTGTTATCCGGAGCCCACGGTGCTGCCCCGGGAGCCCGGGGACCGGGAGGAGGCCCGGAAGCTGACGAGGATCCTGCCGGTGGTGCTGAAGAAGAACGGGTTCAAGCGGACGTATTCCAGCGCGTGGTGGTACAAGCTGAAATCCGGGTGCGCCGTGTACGGCGTGTTCTGGGACGCGGGGAAGCTCAACGGACTGGGAGACATCGCCATCCGGCGGATGGACCTGCTGAACCTGTTCTGGGAGCCGGGGGTGACGGATATTCAGGATTCGCCCCACTTTTTTTCCACGGAGCTGCAGGACCGGGAGGCCCTGGAGGAGCGGTATCCCTGGGCCAAGGGCAAGGCTGACCGGGGCGGCTGGAGCGTGAGCCGGTATCTGTATGACGATGCGGTGGACACCTCCGGAAAGGTGCTGGTGGTGGACTGGTACTATCACACCCGGGAGAACGGGCGGAAGGTGCTGCAGTACTGCAAGTTCGTGGGGGATACGGTGCTGTATGCCACGGAAAACGACCCGGATATGCGGGAGAAGGGCTGGTATGACCACGGAAAGTATCCCTTTGTGTTCGACGTGCTGTTTCCGGAGGAGGGGACCCCGGCGGGGTACGGATATGTGGACCTGTGCAAGTCCCCTCAGAAGCAGATCGACCTGATGAACCAGGCTATCCTCAAGAATACCCTGGCCTCGGCCACGCCCCGGTTCTTCGTACGCAGCGACGGGGCGGTGAACGAGAACGAATATGCCGACTGGACAAGGCCCTTTGTCCACACCAACGGAAATCTGGGCAGCGATTCCATCGCGCCCATCCAGACGGCGGGACTGGACAGCGTGTATGTGGCGATTTTGCAGAGCAAGATCGCGGAGATGAAGGAGATGGCGGGGAACCGTGACGTGGCCAACGGCGGCACCGCAGGCGGCGTTACCGCCGCCACGGCCATCGCCGCCCTGCAGGAGGCGGGGGGCAAGCTGTCACGGAACATGATCGACGACGGATACGAGGCGTTTTCCGACGTGGTGACCCTGTGCATCGAGCTGATCCGGCAGTTTTACAGCCTGCCCAGGCAGTTCCGGCTGCTGGGGGCCATGGGCCGGGAGGAGTTCGTCACCTATGACAGCCGGGGACTTCAGCCCCAGGCGGTGGACGACGGCGTGATCGCCGGGTACCGGGTGCCGGAGTTCGACCTGGAGGTGTCGGCCCAGGACGAGAATCCCTACAAGACCATGGAGTATAACCAGCTGGCCCTGCAGCTGTTCCAGATGGGGTTCTTCCGGGCGGATATGGCGGATCAGGCGCTGCGGTGCCTGGAGCTGATGGACTTCAAGAACAAGGACCAGCTGATGAGCAGCATCCTTCAGGGACAGGCGGCGGCCATGGAGCGGCAGCCGGTTCAGCCGGGCTCCGCCGCCGGGGCGGAGGTGCGGCCGGTCAGCGCCATGGACCAGATGCGCCGGCAGACCCAGGAGGCGGTGAGGCCCCGGTGATCTGCGCGGTGTTCGGGGAGAACCGGGTGACCCTGCGGGGTCATGCGGACTATGCGCCCAGAGGGGAGGACATCGTGTGCGCCGCAGCGTCGGCGCTGGTGTTTGCCCTGATCGGGGCGCTGGAGGAAAAGGAACAGCTGCGGGAGCTGGTGATCAAGCCGGGCCTGGTGATGGTGGCGGCGGAGGGAGACTGCCGGGCAGAGTGGCAACTGATCCGCTGCGGGCTGGGACAGCTGGCGGGAAAATATCCGGCGTGCGTTCGCCTGGAGGCGTGAGCATAGAGGGTCGTGGCCTACCACGGAAAGGAGCAGATATGCAGGAAGCATCGGAGCGGCTGGGGCAGCTGACCCGGCCGGAGGACCCGGCGCAGGCCGGAACACACACGGGCGGTACGGCTCCCGACGCCGGGGAGCGGCAGGAGGACTTTGAGGAGCTGATCCGGGGGCGGTATAAGTCGGACTTTGACGCCAGGGTGAAGAAAATTCTGGATGGGCGGCTGCGGGGCCTGCGGCAGGAGGTCACGGACCTGCGGCAGCGGGAGAAGCTGCGGCAGGTGCAGATCCAGTACTACCTGGACCGACTGCCGGAGCAGGAGAAGCAGGTCCGGATGGTGCACCCGGAGTTCCGGCTGCAGAAGGAGATGGAGAACCCCCGGTTTTTCCGGCTGGTGCAGGCGGGGGTGGAGCCCCGGGAGGCCTATGAGATGGTGCATCGGCGGGAGCTGACCGCCAAGGCCATGCACTTTGCCGCCCAGGCGGCGGCCCGGCAGGCGGTGCGGGTGGTGGAAAGCGGTGGGCGGCGCATCCCGGAAAATGCCGGGCGCAGCGCCAGCGTCAGCCGTCCGGACCCGGGAAAGCTCACAAGCCGGGAGCTGGCGGACATCCGGAGACGGGTGATGGACGGGGAGAAGATCAGCTTCTGAACCTCCGGACAGGAAAAATACGCGGAATGAAGAAAGGGGAAAACATATGATGAACGATCTGTATGACCTGCAGCTGTTTGCAGGCGAGGCCAATACCCAGACCACCGGTCACGGCGGTCTCAGCGCGGAGATGAAAACCTATTACGGCATGGAGCTTCTGGAAAACGCCAAGCCCCAGCTGGTGCACAACCAGTTCGCCGCCACCAAGCCCCTGCCCACCGGCGGCGGCAAGACCGTGGAATGGCGCAAGTTCGGCTCCTTCGAGAAGGCGCTGACGCCTCTGACCGAGGGCGTGACCCCCGACGGCAGCGGCATCTCTGTCAGCTATATCACCAAGGAGCTGGCCCAGTACGGCGACTATACCACCGTGTCCGATCTGCTGGATCTGACCGCCATCGACGACGTGGTGCTGGAGATCACCGACCGCCACGGCAGCAACATGGGCCTGACCCTGGACACCGTGACCCGCAACGAAATTCAGCAGGGCAGCCAGGTGATCTATGCCCCCAAGCTGGGGGCGGACGGCGGCCAGACCGCCGTGCTGCACCGCTATGACCTGACGGAGGGGTGCAAGCTCACCAGCGAGCTGGTGGCCAAGGCCGCCACCCAGCTGAAGAAGATGAACGCCCCCACCTTTGAGGGCAAGTACGTCTGCATTCTCCATCCCAGCGTGGCCTTTGACCTGCGGCAGGACCCCGCCTGGGTGGCGGCTCATCAGTACGCTGCCGCCACGGAGCTGTTTTCCGGCGAGATCGGCGAGCTGCACGGCGTGCGCTTCGTGGAGACCACCGAGGCCAAGATTTTCCGGGGCGATGACCTGGCCAAGAACAGCCGGACGCTGAGCGTCAACGGGAAGGTGGAAAACGCCGCCTCCGTGGGCTTTGACGGCGGCACCGTGGCCGCCAATGCCCTGAAGGGCCGGTATGTGCTGGTGGGCGGCAAGCGCTGCAAGGTGGTGGGCAATACCGCCAGCCAGCTGACCCTGGACACCGCCGTGACGGCGGCGGACAACGACGTGATCTATCCCGGCGAGGGCGGCAGCCAGGGCTGCGCCGTGTACGGCTGTCTGTTCCTGGGCAAGGGCGCTTATGGCGTGGTGGATCTGTCCGAGGGCACCGAGGTCATCGTGAAGCCCAGGGGCTCCTCCGGCACCGCCGATCCCCTGGATCAGCGCTCCAGCGTGGGCTGGAAGGGCATCCATGCCGCCGCCATCCTGTATGACGAGTATATCGTGCGGGTGGAGTGCGGTTCGTCCTATTCCGGCGAGGACAAGGCCAACTGACACAGGCCGGAGGCGGGCCGGGGCCCGCCTCCGGGGGATGAAAGGAGCGATTTGCTGTGAAGAAAACCGTTTTGCTGCATCGGGGCAGAAAGAACGAGGAGAATTTCCAGATCGTGTCCGTTAACGGGCGCAGCTGGAAGATCATGAAGGGCGTGGAGGTCCAGGTGCCGGACTATGTGGCGGAGGTGCTGGAAAACGCACAGATGATGGCCGACACCGCCCGGCGCTATGTGGACCGGATGGCCAACTGAGAGAGGAGGTGCGGCAATGGGGCAGATGACGGCAGGACAGGTGCTGGCCCAGGTGGACGACCTGCTGCCCAACAGCTATCCCGGGGAACAGAAGCGCCGGTGGCTGCGGCAGGCGGAGGGCTTCGTGCTGGAGGAGGTGGTCCGCGCCCACGAGGGCGGGGAGGCGGCAGAGCTTCCCGACGAGCTGGCGGACGCGGCGCCGCTGCTGGCACCGGCACCCTATGACGGCCTGTACCGCCACTATGTGGAGGCGCAGATCCACTATGCCAACGGGGAGCTGGAGCGGTATAACAACGCCATGGCTCTGTGGAACAACGGGCTGATGACCCTGCGGGACTATTGGTGCAGGGAGCATCTGCCCCGGCGGCAGGTCCAGGCCCTGCGCCTGTGCTGAAGGAGGGAGGAGCATGTATTTTCCGCAGCTGAGCATCCCACGGCAGAGCCGGGTGACGGTGAGCCGGTTTCTGGGAGTGGACCGACGGCCCCGGGGGCAGGAGGGCAGCTTCCGGGAGATGGAGAACCTGTGCGCCCAGGGGTATCCCACCCTGACGGTGCGCTGCCCCCGGGGGATAGCGGGAAGCGTCACCGCCCCCGGGGGCCTGACCGCCAAGGACGGGCTTATCTGGGTGGACGGGCACACCCTGTATATAAACGGCAGCGCGGCGGGGCTGGTGCTGTCGGAGGGAAAGAAGCAGCTGGTCAGCATGGGTGCGTGGCTGCTGATCTGGCCGGACAAGTTGTACATCAACACCAAGGACCTGACGGATTTCGGCAGCCTGGAAAATAAGCGCGTCACCGAGGGGGAGGTATCCTTCACCCTGTGTCGGCCCGACGGCACCGCGTACAGCGGGTATCTGGCGGCGGACACCGCCCCGGAGGAGCCGGAGAGCGGCAGCCTGTGGCTGGACACCGGCGGGGAGGAAACGGCCCTGCGGCAGTATGGCCAGGACGGCTGGACGGAGGTGGACGACGTGTGCGTGGGGCTTCACGCCGCCGGGATCGGCGTGGGCTTCCGGGCCGGGGACGGCGTATCCGTCAGCGGATGCCGGGAGGAGGCGCTGAACGGCAGCTTCCAGCTGCGGGCCGCAGAGGAGGACTGCCTGGTGGTGACGGCGCTGCCCGGCGGGCTGTCGTCCCAGACGGAGCCGGTGACGGTGGAGCGGTCCGTGCCGGACATGGACTATGTGGTGGAAAGCGGCAACCGGCTGTGGGGGTGCAAATACGGCATCGTGGACGGCCAGGCGGTGAACGCCGTCTATGCCAGCAAGCTGGGGGACTTCAAAAACTGGAACTGCTTCGCGGGACTGTCCACCGACAGCTACGCGGCCTCCCGGGGCTCCGACGGGGCCTTCACCGGAGCGGCGGATTATCTGGGAAATCCGTTGTTTTTCAAGGAAAACTGCGTGGAGCGGGTGTATCCCAGCGCCAACGGGGCCCATCAGATCGTGACGGTGCAGTGCCCGGGGGTGAAGGACGGCAGCGGCGGCAGTTTGCAGGTAGTGGATGGGAAGCTGTATTACCACAGTCAGGGCGGCGTGTGCGTGTTCGATGGCAGTATGCCGGTGCATGTATCTCAGGCACTGGGAGAGATGCGGTATCACAACGCCGTGGCGGGGGCTCTGGACGGGTCCTATTATCTCTCAGCTGCAGATGAAAACGGCGCGTGGCACCTGCTGGTGCTGGACACCCGGCAGGGCCTTTGGTACCGGGAGGACGGCGTGGAGGCCCTGGGCTTTGCTCCCTGGGGCGGCGACCTGTACTGCCTGACGGCAGAGGGGCAGCTGCTGGCCATGAAGGGCGCAGGGGAGACCCATGAAGGTCCCGTGCAATGGATGGCGGAGACCGGAGAGCTGGGGCTGGACGCGGCGGAAAGCCGGTATCTGGTGCGGCTGTCGCTGCGGCTTCTGCCGGAGGCAGGCAGCACCGTCCGGGCCTGGCTCAGCTATGACGAGGGCGGCAGCTGGCGGCCTGCCGGAAGCCTGGAGGGCGCGGGGCGGGTGCAGGCGTGTACCCTGCATATACGGCCCAGGCGGTGCCGCCAGCTGAGGCTGCGGCTGACCGGCCGGGGCGGGTGCAGGATCTACAGCCTGTCGGCGGTGTATGAGAAGGGAAGTGACGGCCCATGACCCTGACCATGCCTCCCGCCCCCAGCGGCAGTCCCCAGCAGATGGCCATGGCGCAGTATGCGTATCTGTTCCAGATGGCCCAGCAGCTGAACCTGGCCCTGGGGCAGCTGGAAACCGGCGGAGCCGGGACTTCTTCCTCCGGCGGCGGAACGGCCGGCGGAGGAGGGACCGGAAAGGACAGCCGGGGCTATCAGGAGCTGAAGTCCATGATCGTGAAAACCGCGGGGCTTGTGAAACGGCAGATGGACCAGCTGTCCGCCCGGCTGGAGGGCGAATATGTGGCGGTGTCGGATTTCGGGACCTATGTGGAGCGGCTGAGCGCCTATCTGGAGGCAAATCCGGAGGCGCTGACCCAGTATTACAGCTTCTGCTCGGACCTGCAGGCCAATATGGAGGCCGTAAGCGCCGCCTTCGGCCAGTACAGGACGGAGACGGAGGGCTATATCCGCACCGGCATCGTGGGCTATGACGGGGCCGTGCCTGTCTACGGCGTGGCCGTGGGCCAGGGGCTGACGGTGACGGACGTGGACGGAGAGACGGTGGTGGACCAGAACAACTTCCGGGCCACCTTCACCGCCCAGCGGCTGTCCTTCTGGCAGGACGCCAACGAGGTGGCGTATGTGTCCAACAACCGGCTGTACATCACCAACATCACGGTACTGGAGGGCGTGACCCTGGGCCAGTGGCAGATCACCACGGCTTCGGGGCTGGCCTTCCGGTGGATCGGAGGGTAAGATGGCGAGTATTTACGGGGCGGTGTCCGCCACCGGGTGGCGGCTGAGGCTGGATTATACCGTAAGCCAGGACGCGGCGGAAAACCGGTCTACCCTGGCCCTGGCGCTGTATATCTACGACGGGACGGGGGAGTCGTACAACCAGGCGGCCAACAGCTGCCGGTATGTTTTGCAGGGGAAAACCGTGTATCACCCGTACCGGTACGAGAAGAAGGGCTGGTACCAGCTGGGGAGCGGGTCGGTGACGGTGGATCACCGGGCGGACGGCAGCGGCAGCGCGGCCCTGTCCGCAGCGTGGTACAGCGGGTTTACCTCCCAATGGACGCCGGCGTCGCTGTCGGTAGCCCAAACCGTGGCGCTGCCGGTGATCCCACGGGCCTCCGGACTCCAGGCCGGGGACATGACCCTGGGGCAGAGCGGAACCATTACCGTGCAGCGGGCGGATGCGGGCTTTACCCACAAGATCGACTACCAGATAGGCAGTACCCATGGCGCGGTGTGCGGGAAAACCGGGGAGACAAGGGTGACATGGATGCCGCCCCTGTCCTTGGCGGAGGAAATCACCGATGCGGTGGCCGGGGACTGTGTGCTGACGGCCACCACCTATTCCGGCAGCAGCGTGGTGGGGACCAGCTCCTGCACAATAAAGCTGTATGTGCCGGAGGAGGTGAAGCCCACCGCCAGTCTGGCGGCCCAGGTGGTGAATGACAACGCCGTCATTGCCGGGTGGGGTGTGTGCGTCCGGGGATACAGCCGCCTGGGGTTCCAGGTGACGGCGGCAGGCGTCCGGGGCAGCAGCGTCCGGTCCTGCCGGATGCAGTTTGCCGGGCAGACCGTGGAGGGTCTGACCGGTGAGACGGGGATCATCCGGCAGGCGGGGACTTTCACGCCGGAGGTCCGGGTGACGGACTCCCGGGGGCGGTGGACCACGGCGGCGGGGCAGGCCGTGGAGGTGCTGCCGTATGCCAATCCCACGCTGACGGCCCGGCTGCTGGGCCGGTGCGATGCAGACGGAGTGCTGCAGGATGACGGCGACTGCGTGAAGGTGGCGTGCACCGGCGGGTGCGCGTCGGTGGGCGGACATAACGCCGTGACGGTGCGATACCGGCTGCGACCGGTGGGCGGCAGCTACGGCGGGTATACCGTCCTGGAAAACGGACAGGAGCAGGTGATCCAGGGGGTGCTGAAAACGGCGTCCTATGAGCTGGAGCTGTCGGCGGTGGACGCGCTGGGCTCCGTGCGGACCGTGGAATACGCCATCCCCACGGCGGCGGTGGCGGTGCATCTGGCCCAGGGGGGCACGGCAGTGGGCGTGGGCAAATATGCCGAGCACCAGAAGGCCGTGGAGTTGGCGCCGGATTGGGACATCTGGTTCCGGGGAAAGCGGCTGCTGGACGCCGTGTGGCCGGTAGGCAGCATATATCTGTCCGCATCAGAGATTAGTCCGGAGACGCTGTTCGGCGGCACCTGGCAGCGGGTGAAGGACCGGTTTCTGCTGGCGGCGGGAGACGTTTATGCGCCAGGGGAAACCGGAGGCGAGGCCCAACACACCCTGACCAAGGCGGAGATGCCCGCCCATACCCACGGATATGACTTCACGGGGCAGTCCGATGTCACCGGCGTGACGGCCATCCGGCTGTATGACGCGGACGGGCGCAGGAACGAGTATCAGGGCGCGTCCGCCTCGGCAGGCGGGGGAGCCGCCCACAACAATATGCCGCCGTACCTGGCCGTGTATGTCTGGCGCAGGACGGCGTGAGAAGAAAGGACGAACGATATGGCATCAAGCTATCCCATGTTACGGTACGGCTCCTCCGGACAGGAGGTGCGGCGGCTGCAGCAGGCCCTGAACCGGGCGGGCTATTCCCTGGAGGTGGACGGCGGCTTCGGTGAAAAGACCCGGGCCGCCCTGATGGACTATCAGCGCCGGGCGGGCATGACGCCGGACGGCGTGGCGGGCAGCAAGACCTGGGCCAGCCTGGGGCTGCAGTCTGCCCAGGACCGGCTGGCGGGCCTGGAGAAGGGGTATACCCCCTCCCGGGAGACCCAGGAGGCCCGGCGCAGCTGGGAGGAGCTGGCGGCCCGGCAGCCCGGGGACTACACCTCCCCTTACGCGGACCGGATGGAGGATCTGCTGCGGCAGATGGAGAGCCGGGAGGCCTTTTCCTATGACCCCAGCCGGGACGAGATGTTCCGGCGCTATGCCCGGCTGTATCAGCGGCAGGGGCAGACGGCCATGGAGGACACCCTGGGCCAGGCGGCGGGCCTGACCGGCGGCTATGACTCCTCCTATGCCCGGCAGGCGGGCCAGCAGGAGTATAACCGCTATATGCAGGAGCTGGCGGCGCTGGTGCCCCAGCTGCAGCAGGATGCCTGGGACCGGTATGAGACCCAGGGTCAGGCGCTGCTGGATCAGTATAAGCTGCTGCAGGGCCAGGATGAGGACGCCTATGGCCAGTGGCGGGACCGGGTGGAGGACTGGCAGGACGCCTCCCGGCAGGCCCGGGACCGGTACGAGTCCCTGGAAAAGCAGGACTACAGCAACTATCTGGCGCTGATGAAGTACTATGCCAGCCGGGCCAAGCAGGAACAGGACGCGGCCCTGGCCCAGCAGAAGCTGGAGGCCTCCGCCGCCAGGAGCGGCAGCGCCCGCTCCTCCTCCGGCGGCAGTAGGAAGGCGTCTTTGAGCTCCACCGCCAGCGAGAGCCTGGAGCGGACCATGAACACCTATCTCAGCCAGGGGGACACCGGCCGGGTGAAGCAGCTGTTTTTGCAGTACCGGGACCGGATGACGCCCCTGCAGAAGCGGCGATTTGAGAAGCTAATGGGGAAGTATAACATCCCCATGACGGAGTAAAAAAGACAGCGCCGGAAACGCCAGGTTTCCGGTGCTGTCTTTTATGTTGTATATCGCTGCTCCCGGCACAGGGCGTCCACGGCGGCCTGATATTCGGTGAGGCCCTTTGCCTTGCGCATACGCTTGAGATACGGCTCCGGCCGGGCGAATCCGGCGGACAGGTAGGCCCACAGCTCCCACATCCGGTGCATCACCGGCTGGTCGCCGGACAGCCGCTGGCGGTAGGCCTCCAGCAGGCGGTCGTGATAGGTCCGCAGCTCCTGCGCTGAGGCGGCGGGGCCGCCCCGCAGACGCCGCAGCAGGGCGGGGTCCCGCATCAGGCCCCGGCCCAGCATCACCGCGTTCGTTCCGGGGAAATCCCGGCACAGGGCGGCGGCGTCCTCCGGCGTGAAGATGTCTCCGTTATACACCGCCGGCCAGGGGCCGGATACGGCGGCCCAGGCGTCCCGGTGGGGGACGCCCTTGTAAAACTCCTTCTGGATCCGGGGGTGGACGATCAGCTCCGACAGGGGATACTTGCGATAGATCGCCAGCAGGCCCGGCCACTCGGCCGGGTCATTTTTCCCGATGCGGGTCTTGACGGACACGGACATCCCCCGGGGCAGTCCGGCGAAGATCTCCTCCAGGCAGTGGTCCAGCTCCTGGGGATAGGCCAGCAGGCCCGAGCCCTTGCGCTTGGCGGCCACGGTGCCCGCCGGGCAGCCCAGGTTGAAGTTGATCTCCCGATAGCCCCGGGCGTACAGCTCACCGGCGGCCCACAGGAAGTGCTCCGCCCGGTTGGTCAGCAGCTGGGGCACCACATACAGCCCGGCGTTGTGGGCTGGGTCGATCTCGTCCAGCTCCTTGCGCTGGAAGGTGCGGGTAGCGTTGGGGGAAAGAAAGGGCGTGAAGTATTTGTCCGCCGGGCCGAACAGGGCGGCGTGGACCTGCCGCCACAGGTAACCGGTAAGCCCCTCCATGGGGGCGGCGTAGAGCTTATTCATGAAATTCTCCCTCCAGACACATGGCGAGGGTCACGCCCGGCACCGGTTCGGCGGCGACGCCCGGCAGAAGGTCCGCCGCCGTTTCCGGCCGATGCAGAAGCGTCAGCTTCCCCTGCCGGGACAGCCGCTTCACGGCGTATTCCAGACGCAGGGCCTCTCCCCGGCCCTCCGTGCGCCAGACACCGGCCAGCTCCCGGGGCGGATGGGACCGGGTATACCGGGCGCAGGCGGCGCCGCCGTCCCGGTGCTGCCGCATCCGGCGGCACAGGTCCGCCGCCGTGCCGGTATACAGGGTGTCGTCCCGGCACCAGAGCATATAGACATAGTACATCCCCTCACCTCACTGCCCCCAGCATACCACGATCCGCCGCCGGGCGCAACGGTCACGCCGGGGGATCGTCGTGAAATTCAATGAATTTCAGGGCGTACAGGTCGCAGCCGGTGGAGAAATCCCCCTGCCGCAGCACCAGATAGTCCGTGCCCACGGCCTCCAGGATGCCCTCCTGCCGCACCAGGCGGTACGAGCCCACCAGGAAGCTGGCGGACGCGCGGCGGCCGATGTTCCGGCCCAGCAGGTCCCGCAGGGAGCCGCCGCCGGAGTCAGAGGCGTTATGTATGTTCATGGCGCACCTCACACATACAGATTCCCCGCCGTTTCTCCGGCGCGGGTACTCCATCCTATGCCGGGGCGGGTGAATGCGTTTCTGAATGCGCTGAATTACGATTTAAAGAGAATGGCGAATATCTAATAAAGCAGCCTGGTGCACCAGAGCGGCGACGCGGCGGTGAACTTCGGCAACACACCGCCGACGGCGGTGGGCGGCGTTACGTTGGTGGAGGAAAAGGTTGTGGTGACGCCGGTGTCCGGCCGCCACCGCAGCTTTAAGCTGGGAGAGTATTTTTCCGATACGCCGGGTGATACGCTGCATTATGTGATCGTATCGTCTCAGCTGGTCAGCGATACCGCGGCCATCGATGGGGATACCTTAAACGTGGAGACCAGCAAGAGCCGCAGCGGCGATCTGGTTATTGCTGCGGTGGACGCCCAGGGCGCACAGACACAGATCACCTTCCGGTTTAAGGTCACCAACCTGACGTTGGCCATTTTCATCACGCTGGCGGTGGCTGTGGTGGTGGGCATCATTGTGGCGGGTGTCACGATCTGGAGTGTAACGCACCCGCTGTGGAAGGGGGAACTGAAGGTGGTCAACCTAGATCGTTCCTGTGCCGGTATGTCGCGGAGCCATGCCAGCTTTCGGGGCAAGCTCAAGCTGAGCTATTTTATGGTCGGACCCTGCGGCCTGAATGCGGACCAGTGCTGGTTTGCCACCAAGCCCGGCAGACGGCTGAAGTTCTGCTCCAAGACTCCGTTTTACGTCAATGGAATGGCACTGAAGGAGACAGATGTCTATGCGGGAATGACGCTGATCTATGCAGACGAAAAGAATCGCACAGGTATCCGCATTGACGCGGCACCCGGACGCCGATAAGCAATTACTGAAAACCGAACGATATACGACATACAGCGACAATGAAGGAGTATGTTATGGCCTATCTGGCAGAGGTGCAGCTTCCTGCTGCCAGCAAGAACGCAGCGGATGGAAGCAGTACGCCGGCACCGGAATACGGCCTGACCATGCGGGGGCATCTGGCCAATGTGGGCAATGGTGTCGGTGGGCTGTGCCGCAAACATGGCGCCAATCTGTCCTATCATATTTTGGGAGCGGCAAGCGCGGAAATTCCCATGACCCAGATCTCCACCTATCTGGCGGCAGGCTTCATGCGCCGATTCAAGGAAGCGGTGGGAAAGGAACAGCTGCAATTGAAGCTGTCCAAGGCTGTTGTGGATGATTGGGTGGAAGACATTGGCCTGACTGCCCAGCAAGTGTACAACGACGTGACACACGGATGCCCGGACCTGATGCTGCCGGATATCAGCATAGGCGTCATGCCGCCCAAGGGAGGGGGGGCGGCTCCCTGGGACACGGCGGCCCGCAACTGGTGCTCCCGCTGTGAGGGGCAGCGCGGGAGAAACCGCGCTGCGCTGGAGGGAGAACTGCCCAAGAGCCTCCTGGACGAAGATGCAACGGATGACTCCCTGATTGGCAGAACCTTCCGGAAGCTGTGTGATATTGCAAAGAATCCGGAACTGGGCCCCTATTATGCGGCATTCCTGCTTAGCCGCAACGGCGATGACCTGAAGGCGGCTGTAGAAGGCACGATCCAGGAGATCCAGGGACAGAAACGGGACGAACAGTCGTATCTGGACAGTGCGGCGGACCGGATTGTCCAGGCCAGCACCAATTTCTGCGCGAATCGTTTCTTTGGCATCGGCGACAAGAGGGCCTATAACGACTACGTGGACAGCGTCAAAGAGTACTATAGGACCTATAACCATGTGCGGGAATGCACAGACGTGGAGAACACGCTGCGGAGATTCCGGGAGCAGCTGGAGAATCTGAACAGCGGGTACTTTGCCTTGCTGACGGAGGTGCTGGACAATCTGCTGGAGACCTTTGAGGAGGATGAGCAGTGGCTGGATTCCTCTGCGGCCAGTGCATCTTCCGGTTACACCAAGCGTATTTTGCAGCTGTCGGACATTAGACCGAAATTGGACGAGGCGATCGACGAATTGAACGCCACACAGCTGGTGCGGAACTTTACGGAGCATCTGATGAAGGATCCGAAGCAGTGGAAGAGTCGGGATGACGGGAAGATCGGCCTGTATATCAGCGAATTCATGGTGGATCTTTTCCGGGATCAGACGAATCGCTCCCTGGAGGATTACCTGTACGAGAAGTATCCGGAAACCGGGCACAATTCCGCGCAGCTGGCCCAGGCTGTCAGCAATGACATTCTGGACGGCGTCTATAACGATGCAAAGCCCATGTTTTGGTGCAGTCAGACTTTCCCGCTGGGACAAGGGAATAATACTGTGACCTTTGACAGCAGCAGTCTGTCGGTGCCTGCGAATGCTTCGGCTGTCTGCAGCGCTGCCCAGCAATTTGGGTCCTCTCATACGCAGTTTTATATCCGCAAGACCGGCCTGAAGAATCGCATTTTTGCTCTGCGCTTTTGCAGCGGTGTGCCGCTCTATCCAGCTGGACGCCGCAGGAAACATCATCAACGGATAAACCGCCGGGACGCCGCGCGGCAAATGAGGGAGAGAACATGACTTACGCAAGTGCAATCGAAGCATGCAGCCGTATGATTTCCGGCCGCGCGGCCAATTCCGGCGCAGCAAGGCGAATCAGCGCCCCGCTCCTGAACATTGTTTTGGGGGCGGGCGCTGAGGAGTGCCTGGAGACCGTCCGACGGAGCTATCAGGATTGCTGGTCCGCTGCGGCGGACCAGCTGTGCTGGCTGAAAACCGAGGACTGCATGGATGAGGCGGGGTTTGAAAACCGCGTGGGAGATGCCTTCTACACGATGCGCAGCAATCCGGGAGCCTTCGGAAGCAACAGCACGCTGAGAATGGCTTATTTCTGGGACGTGATGGATGACAGGTTCCCGGAGCTTTTCCAGGCGGTGCAGCATCAGCCTGATTTTGGCCAGGCTGTCACCGTGGCGGAATATTATTTTCTGTTTGTGCGGCAGGTATTCAATTCGGACCGGGAGAGGATCGGCCGGCTGCGGGCGGTTGTTGACTGGGCCGAAAGAAACGGGAAGCATCTGATCGTGCAGAGTGACCTGACAAACGGAAATGTCTCCGGCAGCGGCCCCGAGGGATATCAGGCGGCTGCCAACGTGATGGTGATCGTCAACTCGCAGGATGACAACCGGTTGGGCCAGGGGCTGGAGGCAGCTATTTGGGGGGCCGGTTCCTCCGCCGTGTGGAGCCTCAGCGCGGACAGAAAGGTCAAGGAGACGGATGAAATCGCCTGCGCGGCGATGGAACAGATCCTCACGGAGTGCCTGGAGCAGGCCGGTGCGGCCGGGGGACAGTCCAACATCCAGGAGACCCTCTGCGGAGCGCAGCAGGACTACGACAGCCTGTCCCGGGAGTACATAGACGAGAAGGAGCTGCTGCCGGATCTGCCCACATTTTTGCAGTATCTCCCGTACACCAAGGAGATGGAGGCGCTGGAGCAGAGCCTGTCCGACGCGCCGACCCGTGGATTCCTGGGAAGGCTCCGCGGCCGACCGTCGGATACGATCGACGGGGACAAGCTGATAAACGCGGTGGCGTCTGTCGGGGATATCTGGGGTCTCTGCGTGAACCAGTATTATGGACGGTGTGTGCAGGAGCTGAAGGAAAATGCGGAACGGGTGCAGGAGTATTTCAAGCAGCTTCTGTGCAGCCGCCTTTCTTACGGCGCGATGAACGCCACATTGCAGCAGGAGGCCGTCAATCTGGAGACCCGCACGGATTGGCACACGCCCATGAACATGAGAAGGGGAACGCTTGCAGAGCGTCTGCATCGCTATGCATGCAGCCAGGTTCTGCCAGAGGTGTACGGCTTCCTGGCGGGGCAGCTTTGCGCAGCTATGAAGGATGTATGCAGAAATGCGAGGGACTTCGGAAACACACTGACGGAGACCCGGAACGGGCTGCGGCAATCCCAGGGGAACGTTGATGAGACCATCAGAAGGGCCTATACACAGGAGATTGCCAATCTGGCAAATCAGCCGGAGTATCGGGACATGATGCGCCTGACGCCGTGCAGCACAGTGGAGAGCCTCTTGGATCAGTTGGTGAAGCGATTCCGGTTGATCGCGGATAAGGATGATAATTTCCGGCTTTCCTTGTTTGATGAGCTGCAATTCCGGGCGGGAATGGCCGGAGGCGGTGCGGCCTATGGGGTGGCAGTCCAGAGTCTGTTCGATTTGAATATGCAGACTGCGGGCCGGCTGATGGCCACGGTTCCCCCCAGCGGCGGACAGCTGTTCTGCATGCTGAGCCAGCCAACCCAGATCCAGAACGTGAACAATACCGGCGCGGCCTTCCGGATCCCGCAGCAGGACTATGTGGACAGGCTTTATGTCTATCCGGTGAATCCGGAAAATATTCTTTACAACGAAATTGCCGCAGCAAAGAAGGAGGAGTGAGCCGATGCCCATTACAAGGCCGAATGTGAACCTGTACAGCATCAACAATCTGACGTTGGACTATGATCCGGGCAGCGGGCGGTATGGATTAAGCCTGGAATGCCCCAGAGCGGACGCCTTTACCCTGTGCCTGGGAAAAATCTTCCGCTGGCCGATCCGGAGAAGCTGGGTCTGACAGAGGAGGAGCTTCGGCGCCTGCATAATGGCCACTCCATGGATAAAGGGGGCTATCGGCTCATCGGCGTTACGCAGGGGACCTTCTATGCCATGCCTGTGTTCCGGGGATTTGAGGCGGATCCACCCCAGACCATCCAGGTGTGGAGTATGATGGCGGTTCCGGGCGGGATCGTTCATCTTTATTACACACCCGGGCGTGAGGCCGTATGCTTTATTCCGCTGCGCTATTCCGCCGCGCTGCAGCGCAATGGCCTTCAGACTGTGCTGCAGGTGACTCTGAGCGATCAGTTTATCGGAAGCTATACAGATGGGGCATTAATGTATCGGGTGGGGGAGTCTGATCCCATTCCGCTGCCCAGCGGCTGGCTCAACCGGGAGATACCGCTTCGGGTGTCCGATGGTGAGGAGGTCCGGGTCCTGCCGGCACCGGGCTTTGAAAACAGCTTCTTCCGGGAAGGCGTATAGCAGAAAGGATGGATGCGGAATGGGTAAAATTAAATGCCCCTATTGTTTTGAGGAGTTTGAAAGCGACAAGGTTTTGTTTCGGGCCAACACCGGCTTCACCCAGGAGGAACTGGACAGGGAGGAATTCACCAGCGGCGATGTGGACGAACACAAACGGCTGTTTGTGAAATTTTCCCAGAGAAATCCGGACGAAAAGCTGGACCGATACTGGACGAGCCGCGGAGGAACCGCCGGCTATTCCAGTGCAGACCCTCGCTGGAATATGCCGCACATCGACCCCAATGATGCCGACCGGTTTTGGGAGATGCTGGACCCTGACGCCAACGGCGTGGGCGCGGATGGCCTTGTGCGGGATCAGGATGGCTTTGCCATCAGGGTGTATGACCGGTATTCCGATCGCGCCACGCTGGTGACGCGGCTGTGCCCCCACTGCCACAATCCCCTGCCCTTGCCGAATTATGGCAAATATCCCACCATTTTTATCAGTGTTGTGGGCATTACCACCTGCGGCAAAACGGTTTATCTGAACCAGCTGCTGACCCGGCTGGCCATGGCCATGCAGAATACCGGATACTATATCACGGAAAACAATCTGCCAGATTTCAAGGAAAACGTGGAGGCCAATATGCCGCTGCCCGGCAGTACGGATGACAGCGTCATGCGCCGTCCTCTGGCGGTGAACCTGGTTGACCAGAACGACCGCAGCAAGGCATTTACCATTGTTTTTTATGATATTGCCGGTGAGAACTGCGTCAAGTGGAACGATGATTACGCCAAGCTGGGCGACCAGGACAGCCGGAACAGCCGGGCCAAGGAGGGAATCGCCAGCTTTATTGCCCGGGCAGACGGCCTGATGTTCCTGGTGGATCCCAATCAGGTCCCCGGCTTTTCGGCCTATCCCGATGTGAGCGGTGTCAACAAGGTGGTCGGAGTGGTGAATCAGATCCGCGTCGCCCTGAATATGAGCCAGAACACCTGGGCGGATGTTCCAGTGGCGGTGGTTCTCACCAAAACGGATGAAATCCGGAATCAGTATCCCAAAGGAAACCAGAGTCCCATGTTCCGGCCTACGGCAGCTGTGTCCGGCGGCCTGAACCGGGAGGAGTATTTTGCTATCAGCCACGAGCTGGAGGACTATCTGAGCAACAATGCGGCCATGATCCTGGCGCAGCTGGGCCAGTTTGTCAGAAAAACCTTCTGCGGCGTGTCGGCCATCACCTGCGGCGTGGAACGGCGCTTTGTAAAATACAAAAACTGGTACATCCTGGACGATATCTGCGGCAGGAAGTATGACGAGCTTCGCGCGTGGATCAAGGGCTGGAATGAACGTTCACCTGAAGAGCGGAACTTTTATTATGCGTGCCCTGTTCAACGGATTACCTCGCTTGACCCGAAAACCCGTATGCCGGCGGTGGATCCGGTAACCCTGGAGCCGGAGCTGACCTCTATTGACATAGATATTAATGAGGATATCACAAAGGAAATTGCCTCCGGCATATGGACGGAGGTTTATGCCGACTGCGCCAGCGGACGGATCTATCTGAATATGTGGGAAATCTGGGAAGGGATCAATCTGGTTGGCTTCCCCAAGGGCGCACCGAATCCCCGCCGGGTGGAGGACCCGCTGAAATGGATCCTCTGGCGGCTGGGAAGGATCGGCCCCTATTTTCAGGCGGATCCTCAGCCGAAAAAGGCGCTGCTGGAGTCTGCAAGGAAATATCAGGGGCGGCTTGACGACTGGATGAACGAACAAAGGTGCAAACAAGAGCGGTTTTATAACGGGGAGGATCTCCAATGAAAATGGAGCAGGCATGCCGGTTCCGGACGGATGAAGCCGGATATATGGTCTGCGCCAGATCCCAGGGTCTGACGGCGGATAATGAGAACAACCTCGGCTATTTCAACAGTACCATGACGTCCTTGTTTGAAAAGGACGGATCCGGCCCGAGAATGGGTCAGTCTATCCTCAGCTACGCTGTCAGCGAGGAGAACGGCGGCAGGCGGGATTTCCTGATTGCCAAATCTACCATGCGCAGCGATATCAAGGGGCGGGCCTCGATCTTTACCCACGCATACTTTATGGGGTTGGATGAATATGCCCGCTGCATGGAGACCGATCCCTCCGCTATTTACGGGATCGACACCGGCGACATGATGACGGCGCAGAGCGGCAGCCAGCTGCCGCCCAAGGAGACGGTCCTGCGTGGCGGCTTTGAGCTGTCTGTCCTGCGGGAGAAGTACGGCCTGACGGACGAGCGATATGCGCTGCTGCTCTATAACGTGTATCAGGCGGTGGCAGGCGGCGGGTCCCTGGCCCTGCTTACGCAGCTGCCCCTGAGCCAGACCCAGGATATGGTGCGGGAGGTGGCCTATTGCGCGGCCATGGGCATGCTTCCCGGTCTGCGCTGGAGACTGACGTGCAGCAGCGCCGCGGATACCCGGGCGGCCATCTGTGTTTCCAGCAAGGCCGGCGGAGGCGGCATGGGGATCCCGCTGTGTACCTTTGATCTGGACGATGGCGGCAGGCGG
The DNA here is from genome assembly GCF_020687045.1 of Brotocaccenecus cirricatena. Lineage (NCBI taxonomy): Bacteria > Bacillati > Bacillota > Clostridia > Eubacteriales > Oscillospiraceae > Brotocaccenecus > Brotocaccenecus cirricatena. The sequence continues at coordinate 79,574 of NZ_JAJEPW010000004.1, read as the reverse complement.
CTGGAGGAGGACCCGTTTGTTGCGGAGCTTTTCCGGTATCTGGCATCTGCCGCCCCGGAGGAGCGCCGCCAGATGCTGCTGGATATGCAGTATATTTTGGGGGAGCTGGTGCCGCTGGAGTATGCGTCACTGGAGATGATCGCCACCGCATATCACATGCGGAAGATGAACGATGGAAACCGGCCGGAAAATGACGTGTATGACCGCGTGGTGGGGAATCTGCTGCTTTGCGGCAGGGTTCCGTCGGCAAACCAGGAGACGGTGAACAAGCTCCTGATCTGGATGCTGAAAAGGCAGAACGCTGCGCTGCCCAAGCGGATTATGGAGCTGTCTGTGGACCGCTGCGTCAAACAGGTGCAGGCGGATGCGGCAGGCGGGCGGGAGCTCTGCGACTGTGTTTGCCGTCTTTTGCAGTACAGCAGAAGCGCTGAGCAGCTGGAGCTGCTGCAGAAAACGGTGAAAACCTTCGATGTGCGCTATGCCGGGCTTGTGCATGCCCTGCTGCGCGGCATCTTTTCGGACCGGGCATGCAGCATTGACCCGCAGACGGCGTGCAGTCTGATCCCGGAGATGCTGCGCTCCGGCGATGAAATGCTGACCGGGGATTGCGTGGAGCTGACCACCTGCCTGGATGCAGGGCAGTGCCGGCAGCTGGCAGAGAGCATTCTGCGGCATGTGGGGCTCCGTCAGATGATGCTGATGGAGCAGAACGTTCTGGCCAATATCCTGGACGAGCTGAGCCGGTCCGGCGGTGTGCTGGGAAAAGAGAGCTGCGAGATCCTGGACCGCAATTCCTGCGTTTATAACGGCAGACTGCTGGATGCCTGCGTGGGCTATATGGTGCAGGTGCGGCTGCGGCAGGAGCTTCCCGTGGAAGAGCGCTGCGCGCTGCTGGCCGGGCTGGAACGGGAGTATCCGGCCCTGTATGATGACGTTGCGGCTGCGCTGAAGAGCGGCGGCAGCATCCTGTGGAAGAAATATCAGATTCACAAGCATCTGCAGAATTGCAGATGCTATGAGGACATTGTGGCTGCGCGCCGGAGCTATCAGGGGGCGTCCCCCATGGACGATTTTGAACAGGAGTGTGTTGCTCTTTGGATGCAGCTCCTGCGCAGGGATGTCTATCAGGGGATGCCGCTGAAAAACCTGGTGCCGCAGATGGGACGCGCAGTCGATGCGCTGCCCAGAGGCGTATTCTCGCTGGAGGCCGCTCATGAGCTGCAGCGGCGGCAGCGGGCCTATTTCTGGAGCTGCATGACCTATCGCACAATGATGGACTATGTGTTGGACGGCGCGCCCAGCAGCAATGTGCAGGCGCTGCTTCAGACCCGGGACAGCGGAGCGGATGGCAATAAGCTGCACTTTCTGGATGCCGTGTGGCAGCTGTACCGGGATCCGAGCCGGACTGAGCCGATGACAGAGCTGGTGCTGGACGGACACCTGCCTGCCAGGGACAGGGAGGAGATCTGCAATCAGCTGCTGCCGCTGGCGGCAAAGCTGAAAGCTGCCTCCAACCAGGCAATTTTCGCATGGGATCTGATGCTTCTGTCCTGCAGCCGGGTGGAAGCCGGACGGATCGTTTATGACTGCGGCAGTCTGATTAAGAAAATTGAGGGGATTCCGGCGCTGAAAATGGGAGTTTCCGGCAGCCAGTCTCTCCAACTGGAGCATTCCGTCATACTGCGGGACGAGAAGGTGCGCAGCGACCTGCGCAAGGCCGCCGGCCGCGGCGACAGTCTGCTCAGTGAGCAGCTGGAAAAGACGCTGAAGGCGTGGGGAAAGGCGCGCAGGCCCGACAATGGCCACGGGAAAAGACTGAGCTCTGATCCGCCGGCCGCGGAAAAGAAGGGGATATTCTCTATTTTCGACCGCAGCGACAGAGGCGGGCGGACGGAGAAGTCGGACCGGGGCTTTATTTTTGACGACTACGACGGCGACTCGGGAAAAAGAGGAAGGAATAGGAGAAGATGAGCGACAGCGTGATGTATCCGGAAGCCGGCCGCTGGGTCAACAGCTACCTGGTGGGCGCCAACGCCTACAGAATTATGTCGACCCCCGAGGAGGCACAGCAGCTGCTGCTGGACGATAGCGGGGACTTTCTGCAAACAGGGACGGAGCACCACTATATTCAGGTGCGATGCCGGAACGAGAATAAACCGCTGTGGCTGGTGCCGTTCCGGGTCAAGCGGGAGGAGTTGCTGCGGGTATCCGACGTGCTGGAGCAGATTCAGATGGGACGAATCCTGCGGGAGGGCTTTTTCTGGCCGTTCGATCTGGTCCGGAGCGATGAAATGCAGGGATATGTGCTGCATCCCTTCAGCATGGATGCGTATCCCTCTGTCCGCCGGTTTTTGCCCAGCTCTGACACGCCCAGGTGGACCATTGCCGTCCATCTGTTCCGCAGGATCGGGCAGCTGCACCGTGAGGGCCTGACGCTGAACGGCTTTGGCAGGGATCAGGTGCGCGTGGAGTATGGGACAAACCAGGTGTATCTGGTTCCGGGTGAAACAATTTCTCGGGTTTCGCAGCTCGGCGCGGCCTTTCGCGGCGACTTTCTGTCTGTGCCGCAGGTGGTGGAGCAGCAGCTGGAGAAAAATGGCATCGTGCTGGACGGGTGCGTGCGCGACATATTCTCGGCAGCGGTAATTGCCTTTTATCTGCTGTTCTATACCCATCCTTTCATCGGGGAGGAGTACAGCCACCTGATGCGGGAGCAATATCTGGAATATTTTCAGAGTCACCCGGTGTTTCTGTTTGACGCCGGAGGGCACAATGGAACGGGACATCATCAATTCGGCGCGGAGATAACGGCCCAATGGTGGAGAGCGCAGCCGGAGCTGCGGCAGCTGTTTTCAGATTTCTTTGCGGCGCTGTGTGCAGGACAGATCGATGAAAATGCCCCGTGGAATGACACGGAGAACTGGATCCGCTGCCTTCTGGAGGATGCAGCCGTGAACGATAACGATAAGAGCCGCACAAGCTACGAGCTGGAGCTGGAAAAATTCCATCTGGTCTGAGGGGTAAGGCATGAGAGAGATATTGAAAGAAGTAGTCAACGAGCAGGGATTACAGATTTTACAGACGCCCGCGATGCTGCGGGCAAAATTGGAAGAAAAAGGCGACGACCGCAGCGATGCGCTGCTGTGGGAGCTTATCCTGACGGCCTGCCCCAGCGTGGCGGATGTGGCCGTGCAGCCGGAGCTTTCCCGCGCGGAGGTCAACACGGTGATCGGCGCGGTGACCAAGACCACCATGCTGTCTGCCTCCCTGGTGAGAAGGATGGTCCAGCAGCTGCTGGATGCCGCGCAGGTGAAGCTTTCGCCGGTGCCGCGGTTTCTGATCCTCGCCAACGGCAGGCACGGCGGAGCGTGCTCGGTGGAGGATCAGCGGGAGGGCGAGGTCCTGCAGGCGGCTCTTGCGTCGCTGGAGACGGACACGGAAACGGCCCTCAGCGACCTGCAGACCCTGTCCCAGGCCGGGAACGCCTATGCCAGCTACCAGCTGGGCCTGTACTACAGCAGCCACGAGATGGAGGGGATGGATACCCAGCAGGTGGCGCAGAACTTCTTCAACTGCGCCGCGCAGCAGGGCTATGGCCCGGGTTATGGCGCCCTGGCGGATTATGCGCTGAACGGGCGGCGAAAGAATCTTCGCCGGGCGGCCCAGTATTTTGGGTATCCCACATCCCTGGCGGGCCGGGACGGCAGAAGGTGGAGCAAAAACGCCGCGGACCTGTTGGCCTATCGGGAGCAGAACGTCCGCAGCGGAAGACAGACCCTGCTGCTGGTGGTGGTCACGCTGGTGATAACGCTGCTGGCGGGTATTTGCAGTCCTCGCGAATTTGCGATGGCGGTTCCGGCGCTGGTGCTGGAGCTTGGCTGCGGGGTTCGCTGCGTGCTGGGGCTGGTTATGGACCCCTACGGCTCCTACCGCTTTGTGTATGCCGCCCTGGCTGCCTGCTGGCTGCTGAACATCCTATGCCTGGTTTGAGGGGAGGCACAGTATGAGTACATCTTATTTCATGAACATCGGCGCGTATGTGGCCACGGTGATTTTTGCGGCTGCGCGTCTGGCTGTGGGAGGAGTGCTGACCGAGCCCGGCGCGCTGATCCCGGCACTGCTGGTGCTGGGGATCCTGCTTATCCCCTTGGCGTCTAAGGGTGGATTTCAGAAGAGTACCTATCAGACCGGGCCAGCCTTTGGGCTGGCATGGGGCGTCCTTTATGCCCTGACCCCGGCACAGCTGTCATCCGACCGGATATCCGGCGTGCTGGAGGCCAGCCTGGAAGGCCTTTCTTTCAGCTTCAAGGATAACCTGGCGGTATTCTGCATCGGACTGCTGCTGCTTGTGGGACTGAGCGCCGTGCGCAAGTATTTCCCGAATGCGGCTTTGAACGTCCTGCGGTATGCGATCCTGACTCTGATGCAGCTGCTGGCATTTGAGGGAATGTTCCGATACCTGCTGGATGCGCAGTCGGCAAGACAGCTCTGGCTGTTTGTGCCGCCGGTGCTGTTCTCGGGGCTGTTCCTGGCCCGCGAGCTGCGGGACGGTGAGGAAAAGTCCCGGCTGCGCATCTGCGTGCTGGCTAGCGTCCTTTACGCCTTTCTGACACCTGTTGTCCTGGCTGCGGTATCCTCCGGATGGAGCGACCTTTGCTCCCGCGTGGGAAAGCTTACGCATCTGGGCTGGCCTATGGTGGCCGGGGCGGTGCTGCTGGCTGCGCTGACGCTGGAAAAAGGCGCGCAAAAGCAAAGTATATATCGGGCGGCCCGGCTTCTGGTATGGGCGGCCTACATCCTGCTGCTGAACTGGCGCGCCGGCGCCATGCGGCTGGACGCGGATGATTGCTGGCTGATCAGCGTGCTGGGCGTTCCGGTGGCGGGCGCGGTGTATGAGCTGCTGGAGCAGAAGGGTCAGGTCACTGCCAAATGGTATCATGCGCCGTTGGCGCTGCTGGCGCTGCTGACCGTTTCTATGGCGGCCCTGCAGGATATGCGTTTTATCCTGCTGCTGGTGGGCCTGGGCGTGCTTTGGTGGATCTGTGCGCGATTGGGCACGCTGGCCGGAAAGTACAAGGTGGTGATGCAGGGCTTCTGGGGCGCTGCGGCTATGCTGCTTCTGGCGGCTTCGCGGCAGCTGGGCACCCGGGAAGCGATCCCGGCCAACTGGCTTGTTGCGCTGGCGCTTCTGGGCGTTTCCTGGTGTGTGCTGACGGTATTCCTATCCGTGCGATACAGGGCGGCAAACGCAATGGAGATCTACCCGGAGGAGTACAGCACGGTTTACAGGCTCTGCAATGTGGTGCCGCTGCTGGCTGCGGTGCTTGCTGCGCTGTGCGTGGTATTCTGACATAAGGAGGAGAGAGATTTGAAGCTTGATATCAGGACCTTGAGCGCGTCTCTGGTGGCCGGATTTGTGAGCTGGTACCTGTGCGCGGGGATTTACAATAAGAACGCGGATTCCATGTGGACGCCGCTGCTGATGGCGCTGTTGTTTCTTGTGCTGGCGGCGATAACCTGCCTGGTGGTGCGCCTTACAACGGGGCGGCGCACGAGATTTATGCAATTCAAGGGTATCGGTCAGATCATGACCATGCTGGCTGTGGGCCTGGTGGCGCTGATGGTGCTGGCCGGTCTGTTTGAGCTGCTCTTTGAAATCGGCAGCAGGGGAGATTCTCTTCAGTCCACTGCGGCCTGGGATATGCTTCATTATCGCCCGGCTATGGGCTCCGGATGGTTTCTTGGCGTGGTGCGGGTCCTTTTCCTGACCTTGCTGGGCGCCCTGGTGACGGCGCTGCGGGCGGTTGCCGTGGGCGGTGAGGAAACCGTGCCGATGGTGATCCTGGGATTGGGGCAGTCGCTGGCGGGCGCGCTGGTGATGGAGATCGGCAGCCGGGTGCTGTTTGTGCCGGCAGGCCGGTGCTGGCTGATCCTGTGGGTACTGCTGGCAGCTACCCCGGCCTGGAAGCCTGCACCCCGCACAGGCAACTCTGCGGTTATGCGCGGGCATGAGCAGCCGAAGCAGAGCTCAGGCTCCGGCGGCGGATTCACGTTTCATTGATCATGGCGCTGGAATTCAGAGATCAGACAAGCGGGCAGCGGCCGTCTGGCCGGCGGAGTCCGCACAATGGCACTGGAATCCAACAGGGATACGGCGAAACCTGGCAGCCGGATGTCGGCTATGGATACCCGGGAGGCTCTGCACCGAAAAAAAGACGCGGAGTCGGAGCTGCCTGGATTGCCGTGCCGGTCCTGTGCGTGGCCGCAGTGGTGATACTGCTGCTCAGCGGCGTACTGGGCGGGACATCTGCGCCGTTACCCGAGACAAAACCGACGCCTGTTGAGACACCGGAACCAGGCAACGAGGAGAAACCCGCCGGGGAGCTGAGTGCCATCCGGGAGCAGGCGGAAAAAATCATTCCGGGCTATCGCTGCCGGCATCTGGTGCAGCAGCTGGATGACCGGATGCTGGAAGACTTCCTGGCTATATACCAGGCAGTGGCGAATTTCCAGACGGAGGTCGAGTTTCCAAGCAGCATCAGCGTGGACGAGATGGTGGCGCTGATGACGCTGATTTATGGGAACTGCCCGGAGCTGTTCCAGATAGATGGCAATGCGACCTATTACTACAACAGCGTTGATCGAGACGGAGAAAAGATGGTGACGGGGATCAGCGAACTTTCTTACCATATGGATGAGGATACCTATCGCCGGGCCTATCAGCAGTGCGACCGGATCGTTCAGGAGGTGGTAAGCGGGGCGGCGGGCCTTTCTGAGCGGGAGGCGGAGCTGCATGCCTATCGCTACGTCACCGGCCACTGCGTCTACGACCTGTCCACGCCGTATTGCGGGACGCCCTACGGCGCGCTGGTGGAAGGCCGGGCTAAGTGTGACGGAACCGGAAAAACCATGCAATGGATCCTGGAGCAGATGGGAATCGTTTGCCTGTCGATTTCCGGCGCGCCCTTGGACGGCGGGAACGGGCACCAGTGGAATGTGGCGGAAATTGACGGCATATTCTATGATCTGGATGCCACCGCTGACCTGGGAAACCAGGGGGACAAGCTGCTGTATGGCCGGTTCAATGTGGATAACCACCTGATTCGGGACCTCTATCCCATCGGAGACGGCTATCTGTCCTGCTTCACCATTCCGGGTACCGACAGCATGTCGGGCAGCTATCATGCCCGCAATCATACGCGGGTGGAAAGCGACGCCGACTGCGGGCCGATTTTGGCGCAGCAGTTTTCACAGGTGATACAGAAGAACGGCGGCAGCTTTGCCATCCAGCTTGCGCAGAGTGCACAGGTGGATGAGCTGAGCCGGATCTTCGGAAAATGGGAGGGCACCGAGCGCTTCCTGAAGGAGTATGGCGTATCGCTGCAGGGCTTCGGCTATTACTCGCTGACGCAGCCCGAGACAAACGTCTATCAGTTCACAGTGTACCGGGATTCGTGAGGACAAAAAGGACTCCTGCCAAGGCGGCAGGAGTCCTTTGAGTGTCCCCTAAAAGTGCTTTGACCTTTGGGGCTTTTTGACAAGAAACAGGGGCCCCGCAGTTCTGCGGGACCCCTGTTGGTTCTATTTGGATGATATCCTATCTTTCGGCTTAGAAGCAGCCCTGCTCCATCATAGCCTCAGCGACCTTCTTGAAGCCGGCGATGTTGGCGCCAGCCACCAGGTCATAGCCCAGGCCGTACTCGGCAGCAGCATCGGCGGATTCCTTGTGGATGGTCTTCATCATCTTGTGCAGCTGAGCATCGACTTCCTCGGCAGTCCAGACCAGACGCTCGGAGTTCTGAGCCATCTCCAGAGCGGAGACGCCCACGCCGCCGGCGTTAACAGCCTTGGAGGGAGCCACAATGATGCCCTTCTGCTGACGCAGGAAGTTCAGAGCGTCGTTGGTGGTGGGCATATTGGCCACTTCGATGTAGTACTTCACGCCGGAGGCAGCGATCTTCTCAGCGGACTCCATGCGGACGTCGTTCTGCATAGCGGCGGGCATATACACGTCAACATCCTTGACGCCCCAGCACTTTTCGCCGGCCACGAACTCGCAGCCGAACTTGTCGGCGTAGGGCTTGCAGTGCATGGGATCCTTGGCGCGCATTTCCAGGATGAAGTTCAGCTTCTCGTCGGTGATGACACCGTCGGGATCGTGAACGTAACCGTCGGGACCGGCAAAGTAGGTGACGGCGGCGCCCAGCTGAGCGGCCTTCTTCATGATGCCCCAGCCCACGTTGCCGTAGCCGGAGATGGCGATACGCTTGCCCTCGATGGTGTCGTTCTCGTGCTTGAGCACTTCCTGCAGATAGTAGATGGCGCCGTAGCCGGTGGCCTCGGGACGGATCAGGGAACCGCCGTAGCTCAGGCCCTTGCCGGTGAGCACGCCGTTCTCCCACACGCCCTTCAGGCGGCGGTACTGGCCATACAGGTAGCCGATCTCGCGGCCGCCCACGCCCATATCACCGGCGGGAACGTCGATGTCGGGCCCGATGTAGCGATACAGAGCCGTCATGAAGCTCTGGCAGAAACGCATGACCTCGGCGTCGGACTTGCCGGCGGGATCAAAGTCGGAACCGCCCTTGGCGCCGCCGATGGGGAGGCCGGTCAGGCTGTTCTTGAAGGTCTGCTCGAAGCCCAGGAACTTGATGATGCCCTCATACACGTTCTTCTGGAAGCGCAGGCCGCCCTTGTAGGGGCCGATGGCGCCGTTGAACTGGCAGCGCCAGCCGCGGTTGGTGTGCCACTGGCCGTTGTCGTCGCACCACACAACGCGGAAGGTGAACATACGCTCGGGCTCGACCATGCGGTTCAGCAGGTCGACCTTCTCATACTCGGGGTGCTTCTCGATGACAGGCTCCAGAGAGGACAGGACCTCCTCGACGGTCTGCACGAACTCGGGCTCGTTGCCATGCTTGGTTCTGACGTTCTCCAGAACGCTGGCCAGATAAGCATTCATAATAGTTGCCTCCTCAAAAATTGTTCCAAGATTGTTCAAAATCGAATGGGTAGATGAAATTTGCTCATACCCCCATCCGTTCTGATAATAACACCATTCCGGCAAATACTCAAGGGGGTTATTCCGAAAATCGTCCCTCGCGACCGTAAAATCTTCGCGGTGTTTTTTGTGCATTTTGTAAAAAATGCACATTCCCTCCTTTGCACCCGGCAGCCGCCGCAAATTGTGGATTCCGGCCTATTTGATGATTATTTCACAATTTCGCGATACAGACTCTTTCGCCCGCAAAATTACCGGTATCCCGACTTTGTAGATTTTTTTCATAGGGATTCCGGCCTGGCCCGGCTGGCTTTTTCGGAATCCTGCACATTTTTTGCCGCTGGAGCTAAAATTTCTGTTGCATTTTTATACCAAAGCGTGTAAAATATAGGCAACAATCCAAGATTGGTAGCTGTAAGGAAGTGCCTCGCGCACGGGCTGCAACTATCACTCGGCTGTTGCTTGAGTGTTTCAGATCTCCATCCGGAGGTTTGAAACATTTTTCTTTACCCGGAAGCATTGGAACAATTCAAAAGGAGGAACACACATGAATCTGGTCATCAACGGAAGACTCATCACCCGGGACGAGGGCGGCAAGGGCTATTATGAGCACGGGGCCGTGGCCTATGAGGGAACCATCATCACCGAGGTAGGCGAGGAGAACGTCCTGCGGGCCAAATACCCCCAGGCCAACCTCATCGACGCCAAGGGCGGCGTCATCATGCCCGCCTTCATCAATGCCCACACCCATATCTACTCCGCCCTGGCAAGGGGCCTGTCCATCGTGGGCAACAATCCCACCAATTTCTACGAGGTCCTGGACGGCACCTGGTGGGCCATCGACCGCAAGCTGACCCTGGCCGGCACCCGCGCCAGCGCCGACGCCCTGTATATGGACTGCATCAAGCAGGGCGTTACCACCATCTTCGATCACCACGCCTCCTATGCCGAGATCCCCGGCTCCCTGCACACCATTGCCGAGTCCGCCAAGAAGTTCGGCATCCGCTCCTGCCTGTGCTATGAGGTCTCCGACCGGGACGGCGAGGAGAAGTGCCTGCAGGCCATCCAGGAAAACGCCGACTTCATCACCGAGTGCCAGAAGAACCAGGATCCCATGCTGGCCGCCATGTTCGGCGGACACGCCCTGTTCACCATCAGCGACAAGACCTTCGACCGCATGGTGGCCGCCAACAACGGCCGCACCGGCTATCACATCCATGTGTCCGAGGGCATGAACGACGTGTACGACAGCCTGCAAAACTATGGCCGCCGCCCTGTCCAGCGCCTGCAGGACCACGGCATCCTGGGTCCCAAGACCATTCTGGGCCACTGCATCCATGTGAACACCGCTGAGATGGAGATCATCAAGGAGACCGGCACCATGGTGGTCAACAATCCCGAGAGCAACATGGGCAACGCCATCGGCATCTGCCCGGTGCTCCAGCTGCACAAGCGGGGCATCCTGCTGGGCATGGGCACCGACGCCTATACCAACGACATGCTGGAATCCCTGAAGGTGGCCCTGTGCTCCCAGCGGAGCCAGAACTGCCTGCCCAACGTGGGCTGGTGCGAGGTCACGGACATGCTGTTCCGCAACAACGCCAAAATCGGCGAGAAGTATTTCCCGGTGCAGCTGGGGGTGCTGAAGGCCGGCGCTGCGGCGGACATCATCGTTATGGACTACAAGCCCTTCACCCCCTTCTCCGACGAGAACATCGACGGCCACATGATCTTCGGCATGACCGGCCGCCAGTGCCAGACCACCATCGCGGGCGGCAAGCTCCTGATGCAGGACCGCCAGCTGGTGGGCATCGACGAGGAGGCCGAAAACGCCCACATCCTGGAGGCCGCCAAGAAGCTCTGGGGCAGCCTGAACAACCGGGTGTATTGATGCGCTGATTTTTTACGATTCAAAAAGGAGGAGCCCCCATGTCCGAGAAAATGTATCCCATTCCCTTCAAATCCCTGATGAATTGGGTAATCACCGAGTACGCCGGCTGCGGCGACGTGTTCGGCGTGCATAAGCAGTACCACGCCACCGGCAAGAGCCTGCCCATCTTCGGCGAGCGCATCGAGACCCCCTTCGGCCCCGCCGCCGGTCCCAACAGCCAGCTGGCCCAGAACATCATCGCCGCCTATGCGGCCGGCGCCCGGTTCTTCGAGGTGAAGACCGTCCAGAAGATGGACGGCGCTGATCTGGCCGCCTGTGTGCCCCGCCCCTGCATCCTGGCCAACGACGAGGGCTATAACCAGGAGTGGTCCACGGAGCTGACCGTTCCCCAGGCCATGGACGAGTATATCAAGGCCTGGTGCGCTCTGAAGGTCCTCAGCAAGGTCTACGGCTTCGGCGATCCCGACGGCTTCGTGTTCAACATGTCCGTGGGCTATGACCTGGAGGGCATCAAGGGCGAGAAGGTCAACACCTATATCGACGGTATGATGGACGCCGGCCGCACCGCCGTCTTCGGCGAGTGCAAGGAGGTGCTCAAGGAGCTGTTCCCCCAGGAGACCGCCTTCATCGACGCCATCTCCCCCCGGGTGTCCCGCAGCGTCACCGTGTCCACCCTCCACGGCTGTCCCCCCGATGAGATCGAGCGCATCGCCAGCTACCTGATCTCCGAAAAGCACCTGCACACCTTCGTCAAGTGCAACCCCACCATCCTGGGCTACCAGACCGCCCGCCGCACCCTGGACTCCATGGGCTATGACTACATCGTCTTCGATGAGCACCATTTCAACGAGGATCTGCAGTGGGCCGACGCCGTGCCCATGTTTGAGCGCCTGCAGGCCCTGGCCGACAGCTGCGGCCTGGAGTTTGGCCTGAAGCTGTCCAACACCTTCCCGGTGGACACCACCCGGGGCGAGCTGCCCAACAACGAGATGTACATGTCCGGCCGCAGCCTGTTCCCCCTGACCATCGAGATGTGCCACCGCATTTCCCGCCAGTTCAAGGGTAAGATGCGCATCTCCTTCGCCGGCGGCGCGGAGTATTTCAACTGCGACAAGCTGTTTGCCGCCGGGATCTGGCCCATCACCGTGGCCACCACCATCCTCAAGCCCGGCGGATACAACCGCCTGCACCAGATGGTGGAGAAGGTGGAGCCCATGGCATACCGTCCCTTCTCCGGCACGGACACCCAGGCCATCTGCCAGCTGTCCGCCGCCAGTCACACCGATGTTCACCACGTCAAGCCCATCAAGCCCCTGCCCAGCCGCAAGAGCGACAAGCAGGTGCCCTGGATGGACTGCTTCACCGCTCCCTGCCAGGGCGGCTGCCCTATCCACCAGGATATCCCCGAGTATATGGAGCTGTGCCGCAAGGGCCTGTATGCCCCGGCCCTGAAGCTCATCACCGAGAAGAACCCCCTGCCCTTCCTGACCGGCACCATCTGCGCCCACCGGTGTCAGACCAAGTGCTCCCGGAACTTCTATGACGAGTCCGTCCGCATCCGGGATACCAAGCTGCTGGCCGCCGAAAAGGGCTACAACGCCCTGATGGCCTCCATCCGGCCCACCGAGAAGGTCTCCGGCAAGAAGGCCGCCATCATCGGCGGCGGCCCCACCGGCATCGCCGCGGCCTATTTCCTGGCCCGGGCCGGTATCGAGACCACCATCTTCGAGCGGGAGAGCTGCCTGGGCGGCGTGCCCCGGCACGTGATCCCCTCCTTCCGCATCGCCAACGAGACCATCGAGAAGGACATCGCCCTGATGGAGAAGTACGGCGTGGACGTCCGCTGCGGCGCGCCTGCCCCCTCCGTCACCGAACTGAAGGCCATGGGCTATACTCACATTCTGTTCGCCGTGGGCGCCTGGAAGCCCGGCAAGCTGGAGATCGCCGGTGATGTGGCCGGGGCCATCCAGTGGATGAAGGGCGTCAAGGCCGGCAACATCGCCGTGGGCGGCAGCATTGCCGTCGTCGGCGGCGGCAACACCGCCATGGATGCCGCCCGTCTGGCCAAGCGCAGCGGTGCCAAGCAGGTAACTCTGGTATATCGCCGGACCCGCAAGTACATGCCCGCCGACGAGCATGAGCTGGCCCTGGCCCTTCAGGACGGCGTGACCTTCGCCGAGCTGGCCGCTCCCGTGAAGCAGGCCGACGGCGTGCTGACCTGCGAGAAGATGGTGCTGGGCGAGGCCGACGCCTCCGGCCGCCGCAGCCCCGTGGGCAGCGGCGAGTTCTTCGACATCCCCTGCGACCTGGTGATCTCCGCCGTGGGCGAGCAGGTGGACAGCGCCCTGATGGCCGCCAACGGCATCGAGGTGGACAAGAAGGGCCGCCCCGCCTTTCAGACCAACCTGCCCGGCGTGTATGCCGCCGGTGACGCCACTCGCGGCCCCGCCACCGTGGTGGAGGGCATTGCCGACGCCGCCCGCTTCGCCCAGGAGGTCATCGGCCAGGCCTACACCTATGACATTCCCCAGCAGGCCTATATCACCAAGACCGACGCTCAGGCCAAGAAGGGCATCCTGAACATGAGCGGCTGCGTGTGCCAGGAGGGCAGCCGCTGCCTGCAGTGCTCCACCGTGTGCGAAAACTGCGTGGATTCCTGCCCCAACCGTGCCAACGTGGCCATCGCCATGGCCGACGGCAGCCACCAGATCCTCCACGTGGACAAGATGTGCAACGAGTGCGGCAACTGCACCCAGTTCTGCCCCTATGCCTCCGAGCCCTGCCACGATAAGTTCACCCTGTTCCAGACCGCCGAGGATATGGAGGACTCCCACAACGCCGGCGTCCTGTTCCTGGAGGGCGGCAAGGTCCGGGTGCGGCTGGCCGGTGCGCCCCAGGAGTATAACCTGGACGAGGCCAACGACCTGCCCCGGGAGCTGGAGACCTTCATCCTCACCATCCGGGATCAGTACGGCTATCTGTTCGCCTGATTCGTTCGCCCATAATGACAAAGCCCAGGGGGCGCTGCTATGCAGCGCCCCCTGGGTTATTATAAGGTGATCCAGTGTTTCATGCATCATACCGTGCCAGTACCCGGCGGCAGTAGTCCGCAAAGTCCCGGCGGACGCCGGCAGGGGAGAGAAGCTCCGCCTTGTCCCCGAACTGGAACAGCCAGCCGTAGAAGGTGGGGCCGGCCTCCACCGGGGCGGTGAGGGCCACATGGTCCGGCCCGTCCGGCCGGATGTGGGCGTCGGAGCCGAAGCGGTCCATGGCGGGGTTGATCAGCGACCGGTGCAGCCGCAGCCGGACGGTGACGGAGGCCCCACCGTACATATCGAAGATCTTCCGGACATACCGGCCCAGGTCAAAGTCCCGGGGCAGGGGAGAGCGGGGCGAGTCCAGCACCGTCAAGTCCATCATCCGGTCCACCCGGTAGTGGCGGTAGTCCTGCCGCAGGGCGTCGTAGGCCACCAGGTAATAGTACCGGTCCACGCACAGGGCCACCGGGTCCGTGACGTAGGCAGCCCCATCCCGGCGGAAGGCCCGCTGCCCCTCCGCCGTCCAGTCGAAGTAACGGAAGGACACCTGTCGGTCCCGGCTGATGGCGGTGTGGATGCCATCCACGGCGTAGTACAGGGTCTCGTTGGTGGTCCGGGGACGGCCCAGGACGTACACCTGCCGCCGCAGCTGCCGGGCCATGGGGCGGCTGGTGAGCTGCTCCAGCTTGCCGATGAGCTCCATGCTCTTTTTCTGCGTCAGGAAGGGGGCCGCCTGAACGGCATCCACCAGCAGCTTCACCTCCGGCAGCTGGAAGGTCCGCTCCCCCAGGTAATAGCCGAACTGCCGCCCCTTGACGGTCTCTACGTCCATGCCGAAGGACTCCAGCAGCCGCAGGTCGTCATAGACGCTCTTGCGCTCGGCGGAGATTCCGTTGGCGGTCAGATAGGCCAGAAGCTCCGGCATCCCTGCCGGGTGCTCCTGGTCCGTCTCCTCCTCCAGGTATTTTGCCAGATACAGCAGTTTCAGCTTCTTGTCCCCCATGGTTCCGCCTTCCTTTCCGGTTTTGACAACAGTATACCAGCTGCGCCCGCCGCTGAACAGGTAATTTTCGGAATTTGTGAAAGTTTTTGTTGAAACGGCGGCACGGTTGGGGTATACTATAGGCAGTAAATTCAACAACGGAGGTATTTTACTATGATCGAGATCACCAAGGACACCATCATCGGTGATATCCTGGATGTCGCGCCCCAGACCGCTCCCATCTTCCTGTCCATCGGCATGCACTGCCTGGGCTGCCCCTCCTCCCGCGGCGAGACCGTGGAGGAAGCCTGCGCCGTTCACGGCATCGACGTGGACAAGCTGCTGGCCCTGGTCAACGAGGAGGCCAACAAGAGCGCCCAGTAACCGTCATATGCAAACAGGAACGCATACGGCCCGTCCGTATGCGTTTATCTGTGTTATCAGGAGAGCCTATGAAACACTTACAATTGCAGCCCCGGCTGCGGCTGCTGGCGGATATGGTCCCCCAGGGGGCCAGACTGGCGGATATCGGCACGGACCACGGATATCTTCCGGTGTGGCTGATGCAACAGGGGCGTATTGCCTCCGCCATCGCCGCCGACATCGGGCCGGAGCCTCTGGCCCACGCCCGCCGCACGGCGGAGGAATACGGCGCGGCCCTGGACCTGCGCCTGTGCGACGGTCTGCGGGGCATTGCCCCCCATGAGGCGGACACGGTGGTCATAGCCGGTATGGGCGGCGAGACGATCATACAGATCCTGACGGATAGCCCCTGGCCCCGGACCTCCGGCTGCACCCTGCTGCTGCAGCCCCAGACCAAGGTGGAGCTGCTGCGCCGCTGGATTTCGGAAAACGGCTATGTCTGCCGGGACGAGCGGCTGGTGTGGGACAAGGGCAAGCTCTATGTGGTGCTGCAAATGACGGCAGGGGAGCCCTTTACCCCGGATGAGGTCCGGCTGTACGGCGGCCTGCATCTGGAGGGGGACCCGCTGTACGGCGATTATCTGGAGGCACAGCTGCACCGTCTGCGCCGCCGGCTGGACGGCCTGGGGCACAGCAGGGAAGGGGCGGACTGCGGGACCCTGCCGCAGCTGATCGCCGCCCTGGAAAAGAAGAAGGAGACGCTGAAATGACCACGGTACGGGACATCGAAACCTTTCTGTATGCCTGGGCTCCCCGGGAAACGGCGGAGAGCTGGGACAATGTGGGCCTGCTGGTGGGCCGGGGGGACCGGGAGGTCCGCCGGGTGCTGGCAGCCCTGGACGTAACCCCCGCCGTGGCGGCGGAGGCGGCGGAGCTAGGGGCGGACCTGATCGTGGCACATCACCCGGTGATGAACGTCCGCTGGC
Source organism: Brotocaccenecus cirricatena (assembly GCF_020687045.1). Lineage (NCBI taxonomy): Bacteria > Bacillati > Bacillota > Clostridia > Eubacteriales > Oscillospiraceae > Brotocaccenecus > Brotocaccenecus cirricatena. The sequence goes on along the minus strand of NZ_JAJEPW010000004.1, from coordinate 63,313 downwards.
ATGAGCAGGAGATGCAGACTCTCCGGGATGACACCCGTCTGGGGGGGCTTCTGACGTACCTGGTGCGCCATGACCTGTCCGCCATCTGTATGCACACCAATCTGGACGCGGCGGAGGGCGGCGTCAACGATCAGCTGGCCAAGGCCCTGGGGCTGACGGACACGATTCCGCTGAATGAACAAAAAATTGGCCGCATCGGCACACTTTCTTGCGAAAAACCCCTTGAACAGTTCCTGCATGATGTGGTAAAATCATTAGGTTGCAGGGGCCTGCGATACCGCAGCGGCGGACGGCCCGTGCGCCGGGTGGCCGTGGGCGGCGGAGCCTGCGGCGAATATATCCCCCAGGCACTGGCCCAGGGGTGCGATACCTTTGTCACCAGCGACCTGCGGTATAACGACTTTTTGGACACCCAGGGCCTCAACCTCATCGACGCGGGGCACTTCCCCACGGAGGACGTGGTGTGCGCCGAGGTGGTGCGCCGCCTGCAAAAAGCGTTTCCCGATATCCGCGTCTTAAAATCGGCGGTCCATCACGACGCCGTGCAATACTACATGACCGAAGGAGAGTAATCACATGTCCGGACATTCCAAGTGGCACAATATTCAGAAAACCAAGGGCGCGGCCGATGCCAAGCGCTCCGCCACCTTCACCAAGATCGCCAAGGAGATCATCGTGGCCGTCAAGCAGGGCGGCAGCGGCGACCCCGCCAATAACTCCCGTCTGGCCACCGTGGTGGCCAAGGCCAAGGCGGCCAATATGCCCAACGACAACATCAAGCGCACCATCGACAAGGCGCTGGGCTCCGGCAACACCGATAACTACGAGTCCGTCACCTACGAGGGCTACGGCCCCTGCGGCGTGGCCGTCATCGTGGAGGCCCTGACCGACAACCGCCAGCGCACCGCCCCCGAGATCCGGCACTATTTCGATAAGTACGGCAAGGGCATGGGCGCCCAGGGCTGCGTGTCCTGGTCCTTCGACCGCAAGGGCGTTATCGTCATCGACAACGAGGACGGCGAGCTGGACGAGGACACCGTCATGATGGACGCGCTGGACGCCGGCGCCGAGGATTTCTCCCCCGACGGCCCCGTGTTCGAGATCACCACCGATCCCGACAGCTTCAACGACGTGGTCAAGGCCCTGGAGGACAAGGGCTACACCTTTGAAAGCGCCGAGATCGAGATGGTGCCCCAGAACTACGTCACCATGACCGGCGAGGACGACGTCAAGAGCATGAACAAGCTCATTGATATGCTGGAGGACAACGAGGACGTCCAGAACGTGTGGCACAACTGGCAGCAGGACTGAGCCGAAAAAGAGTAACAAAAGGCAGCCGATCCTGCGATCGGCTGCCTTTTTTGGAAGCAGATGTCTTATTTCACGGAACCGTCCGGATTGAACAGGGGCAGGGGAGCCAGGAACCTGATGTCATGGCGCTTGGCGGCGTCGCCCTCGGCCAGAACAGCGATGCGTGCCACCACGGTGCCGCCGGCCAGGGCCACCAGGTCCTCCATGGCCTTCAGGCTGCCGCCGGTGGAGATCACGTCGTCCATCAGGACGATGCGCTTGCCCCGGATCAGGTCCGCGTCATCCCGGCCCAGATACAGCTTCTGGGTGCCGGCGGTGGTGATGGACTGATCCTCCACATGGATGGGGTCGGGCATATAGGCCTTGGGACCCTTCCGAGCGATGAAGTACTTCTTGGCCCCGGACTGGCGGGCCATTTCGTGGATCAGGGGGATGCTCTTGGCCTCTGCGGTGAACAGGTAGTCATAGCTGCCAGGCTCCAGCAGCTTCAGCAGCTCCCGGCCGCAGGCCTCGGTCAGCTCCGCGTCGCCGAAACAGATGAATGCGCCGATATACAGATCGTCTGTGACCTTGCAGATGGGCAGCTCCCGCTGAAGCCCGGCCACGGTCATTGAATAAGTGGACATAACAAAATCTCCATTCTGCCGCAAGGAAAAAATGAAACGCTGCGGCTGTCGTTTTTCAGCGAACAACCCGCCTTTTCCGGCGAAAAAGACGGGTGTCCTATCGACTCTATTATAAAGGATATATGGCAAAAGTCAATACAAAAAGTGACATATCCCGCCAACAGCGGTTCTTCCTGTATTTCCGGCCCGGGCAGACCGGCCGGATTTATCAGCCCTGAACGAGCCGGGGCTGCGGCGCTCATCACCCATGAGACACTTGCCACTATGTCCTGGGCTGTTTTGCAACCACATTTTTGCAATTTAAGAAGAATCGTAATATGTCACAAAATAAGACGGCATCTCTTGGCTATTGTGCCCAAGCTGTGAGACGCCGCCGAGGGGGCGTATTTCAGCTTTTATTCGCTTGGCTGAGAATGTATTGCGGCCTGACAGATTTTTTTCAGATTTTTGTCAAATAATGCTTGCATTTTGCGCCGCAATCTGCTAAGATATCTATTGCTTGCGATGTAGGCAAGCGAGTTTCTCACAGCAAGGAGGTGCAACGGATGGCAAAGTGCGAGTTCTGCGATAAGGGCGTGACCTTCGGTATCAAGGTTTCCCACTCCCATAGACGCTCCAATCGTCCCTGGAAGCCCAATGTCAAGCGCGTGAAGGCTATGATCAATGGTACGCCTCGCCATGTGTACGTTTGTACCCGGTGTCTGCGTTCCGGTAAAGTTACCCGCGCGATCTAAGCTCGGACAAACAAGATGAGCCCTGTGCCGCAAGGCACAGGGCTTTTTTCTGCCTGTTCCGGCAAAAGCGGGGCCGAAGCCCCGCTTTTCAGCTTGTCAAAAAAGCCTTTTTTGACAAGCTGCGTGCGGTTTTTCAGAACTTTTTAAGTTCTGAAAAACCTGTGATTGCAAACGAAAGACACCCCTGATGGGTTTCTTTCGTAACTATCTTCCTTTTCGATGGCGAAAGATTCCCGAGTTTTTCGACAGTCTCAAAAGCGGGGCCGAAGCCCCGCTTTTGTCAGATTGTTATGGTGCTTATGCCTTCAGGCAGCGGAGGACCGCCAGCAGGATGGAGTAATACTTGCTGTCCGGCGTGTCGGCCCGGCTGGTGATGATCACCGGGCAGGAGGCGCCGCAGATGGTGCTGGCCATGGTCTTTCCGGCGATATAGGTGATGGACTTGTACAGCACGTTGCCGATCTCGATAAAGGGCACCAGCAGAATGTCCGCCTGGCCCGCCACGGGGTCGTGAATGCCCTTGTGCTTGACGGACTCCATGGAGATGGCGCCGTCCAGCGCCAGGGGGCCGGACACCACGCAGCCGGGGATGCCGCGCTTGGCGATCTCGGCGGCGGACACGGTGGAGGGCATCTTCTCGGTGACGTTCTCCACGGCGGACAGCACCGCCACCTTGGGAAGCTCCACCCCCAGGGCGTTGGCCACAGGCAGGGCGTTCTCCACAATGCCGATCTGGGTGTCCACATCGGGAGCGATGTTGATGGCGGCGTCGGTGATCATCATGAAGCGGCCCTCATACTCGAAAATGCCGCACTGGCTCACCAGACGGCGGCCGCTGGCGGGGATCAGACCGGTTTCCCGATTCAGAATGGCCTTGGCAAAGCTGGAGGTCTGGAGAATGCCCTTCATGGGGATGTCGGCCTTGCCCTCCCGCACCAGTTGCACGGCGGCCTTGGCGGCGTCCAGCTCCGGGCCGTCGAAGTCGACGATCTCATACTCGGCGGGGTCCTCGTTCATCTCCCGCAGCAGGGCCAGAATTTCGTCCTTCTTACCCAGCAGGGTGCCGTCCACCACGCCCCGGCGATGGGCGTTGACCACGGCACTGAGGGCGGGCTCGTCATGGGCGTTGGCCAGGACGATGCGCTTTTTGTTTTTATGAGACAGGACATAGGCTTCCAGTTCTTTGAAATTCGTGAACATATCCGTTCCTCCTATTTTACTTTTCCGTTTTGCTCCCATTTTTCGGGAACAGAATTATTATACAACCCTCTTTCGGCAAAAACAACCAAAATCGCAGATTTTTTCTGCGCCTGTCTGGCGAAAAAACTTGCCATCGGCGGCAATTTCCTGTATACTTTACCGTAATAAGGAGGGGCTGCCATGTCATTTGAAAAAATTCTGTTTTACGGCATCATCATCGTGGGGGCGCTGCTGCTGATCGGTCTGACCTATTACCGCATCGACTGGGCCCGCCATCCGGAGAAATACCAGGACCTGGTGGAGCAGGCGGAAAAGGACGAGCAGGAGGCGGCCCAGCGCCGGGCCATGAGCAAGCTCAGCAAGAAAAAGCGGAAATAAAAGCAGGGCAGGGGAGAGACTTCGTTGGAAATCTCTCCCCTGCTTTTTATGTGGTCATTGCCGGGCCGTGCCGCAGGCGCGGCTCAGCCCACAAACACGTATTTTTCCAGCCGGTCCATGGCCTCCCGCACCAGGGAATGGGGCAGGGCGGCGTTGATGCGGATGCAGTCGCCGTCGCCGAAGCCCGCGCCGTTCTGCCAGATGACGCCATGCTCCACGCCCCGGCGGCGGAGATCATCCGGCGTGATGCTGTGGCTGCAGCACCAGGCCCCGCAGTTGACGAACAGCATATACGTCCCCTGGGGCAGCATCATGGTGACGCCGGGATAGCGGCTTTGCAGGAAGTCCCGGATATACCGCAGGTTCCGGTCCAGCACGGCGCACAGCTGGTCCACCCACGCCATGCCCTCGTCGCTGTAGGCCCCGGTGAGGGCGTGCATGGACAGCACGTTGCAGTCGTTGTAGCCGGACAGGTTTCCCTGCCGCTGGACCCGGCAGCGAAGCCGGTCATTATAGATGATGTGGTAAGAGCCGATCAGCCCCGCCAGGCTGAAGGTCTTGGTGGGGGCATAGAAGGCCACGGTGCGCTCCCGGGCATCCCGGGAGACGGACTGGGTGGGGATGTGGGTGTACCCCGGCATGATGAGATCGGACCAGATCTCGTCGGAAATGACGGTGCAGTCGTTGGCAGCGTATACCTCCATGGCCTGCTCCAGCTCCCAGCGCTCCCATACCCGGCCGCAGGGGTTGTGAGGGGAGCACAGGATGGCCACATGGATGTCGTTTTCCTTCAGCTTCCGGTCCATGTCCGCATAGTCCATGCGCCAGATGCCCTCTGCGTCCTGCGTCAGGGGTGTGTGGATGATGGGACGGCCCAGCCGCTCCAGGGTGTGGGTGAAGCCCACATAGGTGGGGCTGTGGACCAGAATCGGCTCGCCGGGGCAGGTCAGGGCCTGGACCACGGAACTGACGCCGCCCAGAACGCCGTTTTCATAGCCGATGTGCTGCCGCTCCAGGCCGGTGACGCCGTGGCGCACCTGCTGCCAGCGGATGATGCTGTCAAAGTAGGCGCCGCTCAGCTGAAAATACCCGAAATTCGGGTGGTCCAGCCGGGCCCGGATGGCCTCCAGCACCGGCGGCGCGGTGGGGAAGCTCATGTCCGCCACCCACATGGGGATCCGGGAAAAGCCCTCCTTGGGCTCCACCCCGTTATAGGGGATCATGTCCAGGGCCAGGGCGTCCCGGCCCCGCCGGTCCAGAATGGTATCGAAATCGTACTGCATGGTTATCCTCCGTTCTCCGTTCCGGACAGGTGGAACACCCGCCGGGTATTTTCCAGTATGGCCGCCTCCGCAGTTTCCGGCGGCAGATGCTTCAGCCAGGCGATCTCCTCCACGATGCGCGGCAGCAGCAGGGAGGAGTTGCGCACCCGGCTCAGGGATTTTTTGCTGCCCGTCCAGGGTACGTCCGGCAGCACATAGGGGCTGTCAGTCTCCACCAGCAGCCGGTCCAGGGGAGCGCGGGCCACTGCGTCCCGCAGGGCCTCCGATTCCCGGCGCAGCAGCGCCCCGCCGATGCCCAGACAGAACCCCAGGTCCAGATAGGCCCGGGCCGTGTCCCAGTCCCCCTGGAAGCAGTGGACCACCCCGCCTGGCAGATGTCGCCGCCTGCGCCGCAGCATGGCCAGGGCGTCCCGGTCCGCCATGCGGATGTGCAGCACCAGGGGCAGTTCCAGCCGCCGGGCCAGGCCCAGCTGATACCGGAACCACAGCAGCTGGGTCAGCCGGTGCTTCCGGGGCAGGTGATAGTCCAGCCCGGTCTCGCCGATGGCCGCCACGCCGGGCTCCCGGGCCCAGACCTCCAGCTGCCTGCGCTGCCGCCAGGGGGCCTGATGGGTCCGGGTGGGGTGCACGCCCACCGCCAGGCGGATGAAGTCCGGATGCTGCCGGTACAGGGCGGCGGTCCGGCGGTTGGACTCAAAGTCGATGGCGGGCTCGATGGAAAGGACAACGCCGCTCTCCCGCAGACGGTCCAGCAGGTCCTCCCGCTGTCCCTCCCGGGCCGTCAGCTCACCGGTGAGATAGCGGAAGGCGCCGTCGAAGCGCTTGTGGCTGTAGTGGGCGTGGCTTTCGATGATCATGCGCGGGTCCTCCTCTCCGGGGTTACGCTTCTTCCGACTCCTCCGGCTGTGCAGGGGCCTCCCAGGGAACCATGATGGCCACGCACCGGTTGATGGTGACGCCCTGCTGGTAGAATTTGGCCTCGTAGTCCGTCATGACCCCCACGGGGCCGTCGGCGTGGAGGTCCCGGGTGACCTGGGACAGCCGGAAGCCGAATTGGGGGATCTCCTCCAGGGACCACTCGAACAGCTTGTCGTTGTCGCTTTTGAAGTGGATCTCGCCGCCCATGGGCAGCACCCGGCGGTACAGCTGCAGGAAATTGCCGTGGGTCAGGCGGCGCTTTTTCTGGTTGCTTTTGGGCCAGGGATCGCAGAAGTTGATATAGATGCGGTCCACCTCGCCGGGGGCGAAGAAGTCCGGCAGGCAGGCGGCGTCGCCGTCCACAAAGAACACATTGTGCAGCCCCGCGTCCCGGGCCCGCTCCATGGCCACCACCATGGCGTCGGGGACTTTCTCCACGGCGATCAGCAGCACGTCCGGCTCGGCGGCGGCGGTTTCCACGGTGAAGCGGCCCTTGCCGCAGCCCAACTCCACCCGCAGCTCCCGGGCATCGGGCAGCAGCTCCCGCCAGCGGCCCCGCAGAGCACGGGGATCCGCCACCAGCAGGGACGAGCAGGCCTCCATCCGGGGCACCAGATTCTTTTTCTTTCTCATGCGCATGGGTCATTTCCTCCTGTGCGGCCATGGCCGCAAATAAAATACCAACTCTATATATACCACAAGATACACGGTTCTGTAAACGAAAAAAATGCTCCATTTGGTGCCGGGGACGGTTTTGTGACCGGATTATGAACATGTCATATTGAAAAATGTGCAAAGAAAATTCATTTCTTTTGTGAAATATCCTGAAAAAGAAAAAGCCGGGAAACAAGGGCTTGATAATTTTTAGACGAGGGACTATAATACAAGCTGTATGAAGAGTACGCATGATGGGACCGCTATGGGCGGCATCCCGTCGCGCGCCCGCCGCTGCGGCGGGTGATCGAAGCAAGGAGGAACGATCATGACGAATGTTCTGTTGGAAAAGAAGGGCCACATTGCCGTTGCCACCATCAACCGGCCCAAGGCCCTCAACGCCCTGAACTCCCAGGTGCTGGAGGATATCGACCAGCTGGTGGAGCAGGTGAAGGCGGACGACGAGATCCGCGCCCTGGTCATCACCGGCAGCGGCGAGAAGGCTTTCGTGGCCGGCGCCGATATCGGCGAGATGAGCACCCTGACTAAGGCCGAGGGCGAGGCCTTCGGCAAGAAGGGCAACGACGTGTTCCGCAAGCTGGAGACGCTGCCCATCCCCACCATCGCCGCAGTCAACGGCTTTGCCCTGGGCGGCGGCTGTGAGCTGTCCATGAGCTGCGACATCCGCCTGTGCGCCGACACCGCCGTGTTCGGCCAGCCGGAAGCGGGTCTGGGCATCACCCCGGGCTTCGGCGGCACCCAGCGTCTGGCCCGTCTGGTGGGCATGGGCATGGCCAAGCAGCTGATCTATACCGCCAAGAACATCAAGGCCGACGAGGCCCTGCGCATCGGCCTGGTGAACGCCGTGTATCCCCTGGAGGAGCTGATGCCCGCCGCCGAGAAGATGGCCGAGACCATCGCCAAGAACGCCCCCATCGCCGTCCGCGCCTGCAAGAAGGCCATCAACGACGGTATGCAGGTGGATATCGACCGGGCCGTGGCCATCGAGGAGGGCCTGTTCGGCAGCTGCTTCGAGACGGCGGACCAGAAGGAAGGCATGGGCGCCTTCCTGGAAAAGCGCAAGCACGAGCCCTATCAGAACAAGTAACCCCATTTGGTTAATTAACAGGCTCCTTACCGGGCCTGATGATTAAAATCGCTACTTAAATAAAAATTTATTTAGGAGGAACAATCATGAAAGTCGCAATCTTTGGTGCAGGTACTATGGGCAGCGGTATCGCTCAGGTTTTCGCAGCGAAGGGCCACACCGCTCTGATGTATGCTTCCAGCGTTCCCAGCGCTCAGCGTCATAAGGACAAGCTGGCCGCCTCTCTGAACAAGAAGGTCGCCCGCGGCAAGATGACCCAGGAAGCCGCTGATGATATCATGAGCCGCGTCCTGGTGGAGGAGTTCGAGGCCGCCGCCGATGCCGACCTGGTCATCGAGTGCGTTGCTGAGAATATGGCCACCAAGAAGGAACTGCTGGGCCGCCTGGATGCCATCTGCAAGGAAGATGCCATCTTCGCTTCCAACACTTCCTCTCTGTCCATCACCGAGATGGGCCAGGGCCTGAAGCATCAGCTCATCGGCATGCACTTCTTCAACCCCGTGCCCGCCATGAAGCTGGTGGAAGTCATTGCCGGCGGCAACACCCCCGCCGAGCTGGTCGAGAAAATCAAGACCCTGTCCACCGAGATCGGCAAGACCCCCGTGGTGGTCAACGAGGCCCCCGGCTTTGTGGTCAACAAGATCCTGATCCCCTATTGCAACGAGGGCGTTTGCGTTCTGCAGGAGGGCGTTGCCTCTGCGGAAGATATCGATATTGCTATGCAGCTGGGCTGCAACCACCCCATGGGCCCCCTGCACCTGGGCGATCTGATCGGCTGGGACATCGTGCTGAACATCATGGACGTGCTGTATAACGAGACCCACGATAGCAAGTATCGCGCAAACGTGCTGATCCGGAAGATGGTTCGTGCCGGCAAGTTGGGCATCAAGTCCGGCGAGGGCTTCTTCAACTACAAAAAGTAAATCTGTAAAGGAGAAAAGAGTATGGATTTCCATCTGACGAAGGAACAGCTGCTCGTTCGCAAGATGTACCGCGAATTCGCAGAGAACGAAGTAAAGCCTCTGGCCGCTGAGATCGACGAAGAAGAGCGTTTCCCCATGGAAACCGTCGAGAAGATGGCAAAGCTGGGCATGATGGGTATTTATTTCCCCAAGGAGTACGGCGGCGCCGGCGGCGACGTCCTGTCCTATGCCATGTGCGTGGAAGAGCTGGCCAAGGTCTGCGGCACCACTGCCGTTATCGTCTCTGCTCATACCTCCCTGTGCGCCGCCCCCATTTTTGAGAACGGCACCGAGGAGCAGAAGATGAAGTATCTGCCTGACCTGTGCTCCGGCCGCAAGATCGGCGCTTTCGGTCTGACCGAGCCCGGCGCCGGCACCGACGCCCAGGGTCAGCAGACCACCGCCGTGCTGGATGAGTCCGGCGAGAACTACATCCTCAACGGTTCCAAGTGCTTCATCACCAACGGCAACGTGGCGGATACCTTCGTCATCATCGCCGTCACCGGCAAGACCACCGATAAGCGCGGCCGCTCCATGAAGGAGATCTCCGCTTTCATCGTGGAGAAAACCGATAAGGGCTTCTCTCAGGGCAAGCACGAGAAGAAGATGGGCATTCGCGGCAGCTCTACCTGCGACCTGATCTTCGAGGACTGCGTGATCCCCAAGGATCGTATGCTGGGCAAGAAGGGCGAGGGCTTCAAGATCGCCATGAAGACCCTGGACGGCGGCCGTATCGGTATCGCTTCTCAGGCTCTGGGCCTGGGCGAGGGCGCCGTTGAGGAAGCCATCAAGTATACCAAGGAGCGCGTCCAGTTCGGCAGACGCATCTCCCAGTTCCAGAACACCCAGTTCCAGCTGGCCGATATGCACACCCGCATGCAGGCCGCTCAGTACGTGGTGTACGCTGCTGCCATGAAGAAGCAGAACCACGAGCCCTATTCCATGGATGCCGCTATGGCCAAGCTGTTTGCTGCCGAGGCCGCTTCCGATGTGACCCGCCGCGCCGTGCAGCTGTTCGGCGGCTATGGCTACACCCGTGAGTATCCCGTGGAGCGCATGATGCGCGACGCCAAGATCACCGAGATCTACGAGGGCACTTCCGAGGTCCAGCGCATGGTCATCTCCAGCCACCTGGGCGTTAAGTAATTGAGGAGGTAAAAGGTAAAATGAAAATTCTTGTTACTGTGAAGCAGGTTCCCGATACCTCCGGTAAGGTGGCAGTGAACCCCGACGGCACCCTGGATCGTGCCTCCATGCAGACCATCATCAACCCCGACGACCTGAACGCCGTGGAAGCCGCCCTGTCCCTGAAGGACCAGCTGGGCTGCAAGGTCATCGCGTTCACCATGGGTCCCCCTCCCGCAGAAGGCATGCTGCGTGAGCTGATGGCCATGGGCGTGGACGAGGGCGTCCTGATCACCGCCCGTGAGTTCGGCGGCTCCGACACCTACGCCACCTCCCAGATCATCGCCGCCGGTATCGACACCTACGGCGTGGAAGAGGACGACATCATCCTGGCCGGCCGTCAGGCCATCGACGGCGATACCGCCCAGGTTGGCCCCCAGATCGCCGAGAAGCTGCACCTGCCCCAGGTGACCTACGCCGGCGAGATCAAGAAGGACGGCAACACCCTGACCGTCAAGCGCATGCTGGAGGACGGCTACATGACCGTGAAGGTCAAGACCCCCTGCATGATCACCTGCATCAAGGAGCTGAATCAGCCCCGTTACCTGTCCGTGGGCGGCGCTTTCGAAGCCTACAGCAAGCCCCTGGTCACCATGACCTATGAGACTCTGAAGGATCATCCCCTGATCGACAAGAGCACCATCGGCCTGGCGGGTTCTCCCACCAACATTCTGACCTCCTTTACGCCTCCCCAGAAGGGCGCCGGCATGATGCTCGAGGGCGCCGGTAAGGAGACTACCGACAAGCTGGCCGGCATCCTGGCCGCCAAGCACATCATCTGAGGAAGGAGATAAGAAAATGGCTTTTAATAGTGCTGATACCGCTGCCTTCAAAAACGTATGGGTTTTCTGCGAGCAGCGTCAGGGCGTGATGATGCCCACCACCTTTGAACTGATCTCCGAGGGCCGGAAGCTGGCCGACGAGCTGGGCGAATACGGCGCGGATAAGGTTTATGTGTACAACTCCCCCCTGCTGAAGGACTTCACCACCGACGCCTATACCAAGGTGATCGTGGAAGCCGTGGAGGAGATCAAGCCCGAGGTGCTGCTGTTCGGCGCCTCCAACATCGGCCGTGATCTGGCTCCCCGCTGCGCCGCCCGTCTGCACACCGGTCTGTGCGCCGACTGCACCCACCTGGACATCGACCTGCCCAACTATAAGAACTTCCTGAAGGAAGCCTCCACTCTGCCCGAGGACCGCATCAACAAACTGGGCACCGTGATGATCAACCGGGAGCCCCATCCCGTGGATCGCGACCTGAAGATGACCCGTCCCGCTTTCGGCGGTCACCTGATGGCCTCCATCATCTGCCCCCGCTTCCGCCCCGCCATGGCCACCGTTCGTCCCGGCGTTATGAAGAAGCGCCTGTGCAAGAAGAACGTGGAGATCCTGCACCCCGCCTTCGCTCTGGAGGCTTCCGACATCCACACCGAGGTGGTGGAGACCGTGAAGGCCGCCAAGAAGCTGGTGGACCTGATCGGTGCGGACTTCATCGTGTCCGTGGGCCGCGGCATTTCCAAGGACGTGGAAGGCGGCATCAAGCTGGCCGAGGAGCTGGCCGAGGTTCTGGGCGGCGTCGTGGGTTCCTCCCGCGCCTGCGTGGACGCCGGCTGGATCAGCGCTGACCACCAGGTCGGCCAGACCGGCAAGACCGTGCATCCCAAGGTCTACATCGCTCTGGGTATCTCCGGTGCCATCCAGCACAAGGCCGGTATGCAGGATTCCGAGTGCATCATCGCCGTGAACAAGAACGAGTCCGCTCCCATCTTCGAGGTGGCGGACTACGGCATCGTGGGCGACCTGTTCAAGGTCGTTCCCGAGCTGATCGAGTCCATCAAGGCTCAGAAGGCCGCCAAGTAAACTTGTTTTACGTCAAATAAAAGAGAGGCTGTCCCGCCCGGGACAGCCTCTTTTTACACGTGGGAAGCACTTGTACAGACTCCGGAATGCCCAAGTAAAAATGTGTGAATACGTTGTTAATTCCATGTAAATGTCGTGCAATTTACAGAAAACTGGCTTCTGCTTGTGACATTTTTGTGAAACTGTATAAGGCGCTGGGGTTGACTTTCCCGAGTGGGGAGGCTACAATACCATACGGTTCAAAGATCATTTCTGAAGAAAGGGGAGGAGCCATCATGGAGAAAATTTTGGCGGTTGCCATTTTTGTTGTGATGTTTGCCCTCATCATCTGGGACCGGTTTCCTCGTCAGTGGGTAACGCTGGGCAGCGGAGCTCTGGTGCTGGTACTGGTGTTCGGCCTGTGCATGCATGACGGAGGGGCCATCTGGGAGACGCTGAACCTCAGCTGCTTTATCCAGAAGGGCTTCTGGGTGGGCTCGTCCGAGTCCAATACCGGTATCAACTGGTCCACCATTGTGTTCATTGCCGGTATGATGGTGATGGTGGAGGGCATGGGCCATGCGGGAATTTTCCAGTGGCTGTGCCTAAAAATCGCGAAGCTGGTGCATTACCGGACGGTGCCGCTGCTGATCTGCTTTATGGTGATGTCGGCGCTTCTGGCCATGTTCATCGACAGCATCACTGTGATCCTGTTCCTGGCCGCCGTGACGGCGGAGCTGGCCAAGACGCTGTATTTTGACCCGGTGCCTATGATCCTGGCGGAGATTTTCTGCGCCAACCTGGGCGGCTCGGCTACTATGTGCGGCGACCCCCCCAACATCATCATCGGCACCTCCCTGGGGCTGAGCTTCTTCGACTTCCTGGGCAACACCGGCGTTATCGCGGCGGTGTGTCTGGTGTTCACGGTGGTGTACTTCTTCCTGTGCTTCCGGAAGCCCCTGGCCCAGAGCGAGAAGAATCGCCCGGCAGACGTGGTGTACCCCGACGCAGCGTCGGCGGTGACCAACCGGGCGGGGTTCTATGGCTGCGGATCGTCCTTCTTAGTGGTGGTGGTCCTGCTGATCACCCACGCCCAGACGGAGCTGACGGTGGCCGCCATCGGGTGCATCGCCGCGGCTCTGATGAGCCTGGTGACGCTGCTGACCAGCGGCCGGAAGGCGGCTGCGGGACTGTTTGCCCGGGTGGACTACAAGACCCTGCTGTTCTTCACGGGCCTGTTCGTGGTGGTGACCGGGCTGGAGCGCACCGGCTGCCTGGCCGTGCTGGCAGACTGCATTGCCAGGCTCAGCGGCGGCAAGGCCGTGGTGATGGTGGCCATCATCCTGTGGGTGTCCGCCGTGGCCAGCGCCTTTGTGGACAACATCCCCTTTGCCGCCACCATGGTGCCGGTGATCCAGGCCATGGCCCAGACCCAGGGCGTGGACCTGCATGTGCTGGCCTGGGCGCTGTCCATGGGCACGGACCTGGGCGGCAGCGCCACGCCCATCGGCGCCTCCGCCAATGTGGTGGGCACGTCCGTGGCCGCCAAGAACGGCCATCCCGTCACCTGGGGCAAGTATTGCCGCTACTGCGCGCCGGCCACCATCATGGTGATGGCGGTGTCCATGGTGTGCATTGTGGTGCGGTACATGTGAATCAAAACCTCCGACTTAGCCGGAGGTTTTGATTATACAGATCAGACCCTGGGCCTGCGCCGCACGCACAGAAGGGGGCAGACTACCAGCAGAGCCAGGGGAATGAAATAGACGAACAAGGAGCAGGTAACAGGCGTCCACAGGCGGGCCAGGGACAGGATGCCTGCCGCGCGCACTCCCACCAGCTCCAGGGCCGCCGGGCCCACCAGGCCGGCGCAGCATACCACCACGGCAGCGTTCACCGTCCGGCACAGGCTCGACAGCAGGCACCCGGTCATGGCGGCAGCCAGCAGCACCAGCAGCCGCAGCAACAGGCATCCGGCCAGCCACTGGCCCACAGTGCAGTCTGCGGCCAGGTCTGCAAAATAGGTCACACTGCGCAGCGGGGCGGACAGGGCCGTCAGGCCGCCGTAATACGACGAAACCTGGTACACCTGCCGCAGGGTCAGAGTCAACCATACCGCCGCCGCCAGCAGGGCAGACAGGGCCAGCTTGCAGCGAGGCTCCCGGCGGCGGCCCCGGGGCGTGGTCTGCAGCAGCGGCAGCATTCGCTGCTGCCGCTCTCCGGCGAAGGTGCCTGCCGTCAGCAGCGCCACTGTCAGCAGTGCCGCCATGGACGGAATGCGCTGACTGCCGCCCACATCGCCGCCGCACAGGGTAAACATGGGCGCAGGATTCAGCACCCACAGGCCGGTATCCTGCTTTTCCAGGGCCTCGGCCTCCACGGCGGACAGGGCCGCCAGCTGGGTGGATCGGATCTCGGACTCCGGCCAGCCTTCCACCTCCGCTATGCGGGCCCGGATGGCCCGGAGGGTGTCCTCCGTGGCAGGGCCCTGGAACTCATTCTGGAAGGCGGCGGTATCTGTGTCGTACAGGGACACGTCCGCCGTAGGAGCTGCGGCTGCCCGGAAGCACCAAAGAGCAAAGACCAGCAGCACCAGCAGTCCCTTATGATACCATAGGATTTTCTTGAACTCGAACCCCGTCAGGGTCAGCCGGCCGGAGGCCCGGGAAAACACGGGACGCAGCCGGGCCGCCAGACGCTGGAACAGGTTAGCTCCGGCTATGGGCCGGTGATGTCCGGCATAGACCACGGCTCCTGCCGCAGCCAGCACCAACAGCGCCGGAAGCAGGGCGGTACACAGCATGGCTCCGTTTACCGCCCGACCCAGCAGGTTGATATTCAGATAGTGCAGAAACGTTTTTTCCATACCGACGAAGGAAAACACGTTGATATACCGAAGGGCCACGATGGCATAGCTGTCCGGCACAAAGGCGAACAGACTGTATTCCACCGCCAGAAATGCGGCGGCGGCCACCATGGCCGTCTGCAAATGGTGAATCAGCTGAAGAATCAGCCACAGCAGCAGTCCCATCAGCCACATACCAAGAGTTTTTAGCAGGTAATACGCCCAAAGCACCTGACGGAGCGTCAGCGGGTACGGGAAATTCTGAAAAATCTCGCTGGACTGGGCGGCGGCGGACAGGTCACCCAGCCCGCCGTACAGCAGACTGTCGGTGACAAGGCCCGTCAGCATCAGAAGGGCTGTGCCCAATGCGGCGGAAAGGCCCAGGATCCCCACCCGGCGCAGGGCCAGCCATGTCCGGCCTCGGGGGCTGCCAAACACTAGGTATCGCAGACTGCTGCGGCGCTCCTCCGTCAGCCGCAGTACCGTTACCAGCATCCACAGCAGAATGCACACGGACACCACACTGTCCTGCAAGAAATTCTCCAGTCCGGCAGTCTCCGTCAGGGTCAGGGACACATCGGCGCTGCGGGGAAAGTCCCGGTCCGTTTTCTTCACGTTTTCCGCATGGAATTTTCCGGCGCTGCTGTCCATGAAAATGGACAGGGTGGGCATATTGGCGGCGTTTTCGTGGATGGTATCCAGATATCCGGGATACGACGCCAGGTAGTCCAGCTGCTGCCGGAGGGTCTGCTGGGCCTGCTGCCGGGCGGTAAATTCCACCTGGGCCTGGTCACTGAGATCATATGCCATGGCCGCTGTCTCATAATCGTCGCCCAGCACTTGCCGGGCCTGGTCCCGGTATAGCTCCAGCAGGTCCGGGTCATCCGTGCTGCGCCAGAGCAGGGCCGTCATATAGCGGCGGCTCTCCGCCTCCATCTGGGACAGGGCGGCGGACGGGTCCGGGCTGGCTGCCAGCTGAGCTGCGGTCTGCCGATAGGCGGCGGCAAAGCCGGGGGCGTTGTGATGGTCCACCCGATGGAAAAACACCACCGCCGCCATCAGCACCAGCAGCCATAGCAGACTCCTGCGGGAGAAAACACGCCTGCACTCACGCATGGGGGTGCAGCCGCCGGATATAGGCGTCCTCCAGGTTGGCCGCGCCGCAGCCGCGGATAAATTCCTCCACCGGGGCGTCTGCCAGCAGGACGCCATGGTGCAGCAGTAAAATTTCACTGGCGATGGATTCCACGTCGCCGGTGATGTGGGTGGTGATAAGGACGATTTTGTCCCGGCCCAGCTGCCGGATATATTCCCGCAGGCGCACCCGCTCCTCCGGGTCCAGCCCGGCGGTGGGTTCATCCAGCAGCAGGACCTTGGGCGCGCCCAGCAGGGCCTGGGCCAGCATCACCCGCTGGCGCATACCGCCGGAAAAGCCGCCGACCCGGCGGTGGGCCGCGTCCCACAGATTCACCACCTGCAGCAGCTCCCGAAGCTGCTCCCGGGCGGCCCGGGGCCTCAGCCCCTTCAACTGGGCCATGTACAGCAGAAATTCCCAGGCGGTCATGTCGTCGTACATCCCCTGGCTCTGGGGCATGAAGCCCAGCACCTGCCGGAACGCCGGTCCCATGGACAGAATATCCGTCCCGTCGAAGGCGATGGTCCCCGTCTGGCGGGGCAGCAGGTCGCAGATCAGGTGGATGAGGGTGCTTTTCCCCGCGCCGTTGGGGCCCAGCAGGGCTGTGATGCCGGGGGCAAAGGTGTGGGTAAAGCCTGTCAGGGCTTTCTTGTCCCCGTAGGAATGGGACAGGGCGTGAATGGTCAGTTCCATATTATCCGTGGCTCCTTGCCGTGGGGTCCACCAGCTGGATCAGCTCCAGACGGTCCAGGTGATGGGGGTCGATGTAGTGGGTGATGGTCCCGCCGTCGGCGGAGAGGTAAATGGCATTGGCGGTGGTATATTCCAGGAAGGGGAAGTATAGCCCTATCCGTTCTTGCTCAACCTTCCCCAGAAGCTGGTAATCCCGGTCCAGGGCCCAAAGGGTGCGCTGCGTGAATTCCTTGGAGTCCGAGGTGCGCATGAAGATATAGTCCTTGGTGTAGCTTACCTCTGCGCAGTAGACATCCATGGGAAATTTTACAGACTCCTGATTGGTGGCTTTGTCGTATTCACAGAGTCCTACACCGGCGCGAAAATAGTGCAGCACTCCATCCAGATTCACGATCTGACTGCTCATCTCATCCCAGTCCTCAAATACCCGCTCGATGCGCCCAGTTTCCAGATTGCCCTCTGCATAGGCGCGCTTTTCGGCGTTTGCCTGGGGCAGGGGAAAGTAGAGGTACCCGTTGCTGACAGACACATCCTCCGATGGCCACTCTGTGTGAAGCGGGATATCCTCCTGAAACAGCCGGGTGGTCGCTCCGGTTTCCAGCTGGATCTTGTAAACCGGCAGCGCATAGTCCGGGTCGGCCTGCGGCGGCATGGCCACGTAGATCAAGAAGCCGTTATCAAAGAAGTAACTGCCGCCTAAATGATTGGTCCCATTGGGCTCAAACTGCTTGGGCAGGTCAACAATCTCCCGGTGATTGGTGGCATCCATGTCCATTTGAATCAGGGTGAACTCCTGATTATTATCCTGTACCCCATACAAGTGACCGTTGTAGTACCCAAGAGCAATGTCCATGTACGCATTGCAATTGGTGTCCTCATGCTTGCATTCAGGCTTATTGCATAGGATGTGGAAATCATGACTGCCCGGCTCAGCAAAGCGGATCAGGTAATCCCGCAGGGGATTCATACAGTAATTCCCTTTTTCAGTCTCTATGAAAAAGACGTCTATGTCCTGATACCGGTATTCCCCTGGTTGGACCTCGAAGTTGTTAACAAGTGTGGACGGTTGTTTCTCGCATGCTGTAAGAGTGAGAATCACTATTGTCAACAACAGAACAAGAAGATGCGTTATCTTTGAAAATTTCACTGATTGTCACCGTGCTTTGAGGAGACAAAAATTGTCTGCAAGACATGTGAACCAACCTTAAATGTTGCATTCAAAGATTCAAAAGACCTAACATTTGTTATATCACTGGTAACAATTCTTTTTGCTCCGTTACAACTGATTTTTCCGGTTACACTATGGCCGTACTTGTTTGTATAGGCAACTATGCCAATAATCGACATTGCCTCACTGCTCTCGGTAGCCATATTGGCTTTGCAAGTGTCAGTACGGCAAACAGCAGTGCAGGTGTAGCTGTAGCCGTTGTAGTAGCCGATGTAGGTCTCGCTTTCGGCAAATGCGGTGAGGATGCAGCAGCACATGAGCATGGCGGCTGCGAGGGTCGCGCTGAGAATTCGTTTGATTTTCATGTTTGACCTCCAGTCTTTTCACGGTGTGTTTGTGGGTACAGGCGGTGAACCATGGCATCCCTCCTTATAGCGTGGGGCGATATCGGATAAACCCATTATAGCAGATGGATTTATCCGGTGTCAACTGTGAGTTAGCTGTGGGCTCTGGCATTGCTGGTGTCCGGCATCGGAAGGAGCTCCAAGTTGGATAGATCGCTGGTGTCGATGTAGTGGGTGATGGTCCCGCCGTCGGCGGAGAGGTAAATGGCGTTGGCGGTGGTGTATTCCAGGAAGGGGAACCGCAAACCGATCTTCTCCAGTTCCAGCTTTCCCAGAAGATTATAGTCTCTGTCGTATGCCAGCAGGACGCACTGATGATTGAAATCGGCAGAATCCCGCGTCCGAAGGAAAATATAATCCTTGGTGTAGGACACATCAGCGTAATATACATCCATGGGAACCTTCACTGTCTCCTTGCCGGTGGCCTTGTCGTATTCACACAGGCCGACTCCGGCGCGGTGATAGTACAGCACATTGTCAAAGTTTACGATAAAACTGTTTTCCCGCTTCCAGTCCTCAAATACCCGCTCGATACGCCCGGTCTCCAGGTTCCCTTCCGCATATGGGCGCTTGCCCTCGGATGTCTGGGGCAGGGGAAAGTAGAGGTACCCATTGCTGATGGATACCCCTTCTGCTGGCCAGTCCGTGTGGAGCGGGATATCCTCCTGAAACAGCTGCGTGGTTTCCCCGGTCTCCAGCTGGATCTTGTAGACCGGCAGCGCATAGTCCGGGTTCGATGTGGAGGGGAATGCCAGGAAGATGAGATAGCCGTTGTCAAAGAAGTAGCTGCCGCCGCCGTTGAAATTACCGCTGAGGTCCTTCTGCTCGGGCAGTTGGGTGATGACCCGGTGATTGGTGCCGTCCATGTCCATCTGGATCAGCTCAAAGTGATCCTGAAGCGTAACGCCGTAAAGATGGCCGTTGTAATATCCGAAGGCAACCTCTAAAAACGCATTGCAGTCTGCGCTGGCGTGGCCGCAGTTGGGCTTATTGCACAGGACGTGGAATTCGTGGCTGCCGGGCTCGGCAAAGTGGATCAATCTGTCTCCCGACGGGTTCATGTAGTAGTTGCCCTTCTCTGTTTCCACGAAGAAAATATCGCTGTCCTGATACCGGTATTCCCCTGGCTGGACCTCAAAGTCTGCGGCGGTGGGGGCGGCGGGCTTGGAGGCGCAGGCGGTGAGGGCGAGAAGCATCAAGGGGAGGAGAAGGCGTCGTTTCATAAGAAGATCTCCTTTCTGCGGTGGGTGATATCGGATAAACCCATTATAGCAGAAGGATTTATCCGGTGTCAACTGTGAGTTAGCCGTGGGCTCTGGCATTGCTGGTGTCCGGCATCGGAAGAAGCTCCAAATTGGACAGATCGCTGGTGTCAATATAGTGGGTAATCTTTCCGTTGAGCCAGAAGTAGATGCTGTTTGCCGTGATGGCATACGGCTGGGGGAACCATCTGCCGATCTTTTCCTGCGGGGCCTTTCCCAGCAGGTTATAGTCCCGGTCCAGCACCCAAAGCGTGCATTGCTCAAAGTCCTCGGTATCCGTAGACCGCACCAGAATATAGTTCCGGGTATAGCAGGGGAATGCTGTGTATGTATCCATAGGGAAGCGGACCGTTTCCACACCTGTGACCCTGTCGTATTCACACAGGCCGGCATCCGCCTTGAAATAATACAGAACGCCGTCCTGCTCCATTGCCCCACTGTTGCGATCGCTCCAGTCGGGAAGGGTTGCTTCCACCCGGCCTGTTTTCAAGCTCCCCAGGGCATAGGAACATTCACCGGTGACCCCGTTGGCTATCTTAAAGAAGAAGTCATCCCCGCAAATATTCACATATGAGCTTCCGTAGGAATAAGTGAACAGCGGGATATCCTCCTGAAACAGCCACCGGCCCTTTCCGGTTTCCAGGTCAAACTGGTAAATGGACATGGACCATTCCGGGTCCGTTTCGATGGCGTCGTACATATAAAACAGAGAGCCGTTGTGGAACAGCAATTCGCCGCTGCCGTGCCGCGCACCATCCACAGCCGTCAGAACCGGCAGCTGCCCCACCTCCCGACGGTTGGCGCCGTCCATATCCATGCGCTGTACTACCGGACCGTTGTCTCCGTAGGTGGTGGTGTAAAGATGCCCGTTCCAGTATCCCAATCCATAGTCGGTGTATGCATTGCAGTTATCGCCGCCATGTCCGCAGTTGGGCTTATTGCACAGGGGGTAGAAGGCTCGGCTGCCCGGCTCGGCGAAGCGGATGATTTGATCCCAGCCCAGGTAATACTGCCCCTGCTCCGTCTCCACAAAAAAATCGCCCATGTCCTGATACCGGTATGCTCCCGGCTGGACCTCAAAGTCTGCGGAAGTGGGTGCGGCGGGTTTGGAGGCGCAGGCGGTGAGGGCGCAGCAGCACAGGAGCATGGCGGCTGCGAGGGTCGCGCTGAGAATTCGTTTGATTTTCATGTTTGACCTCCAGTCTTTTCACGGTGTGTTTGTGGATACAGGCGGTGGACCATGGCATCCCTCCTTATGGCGTGGGGGCGGCTTCTGTCCGCGAGAAATGCCTGTATGCGCACGGCCCGGAATTATCCGTGGCTCCTTGCCGTGGGGTCCATCAGCTGGATCAGCTCCAGACGGTCCAGGTGATGGGGGTCGATGTAGGAAATCAGCTTGCCGCCTGAGGTGAAGTAGATGGCATTTGCAGTAACATACTGAAGTGACGGAAACTTGACTCCGTAGGGCTCCAGCTCCATCTGCCCCAACAGATGATAATTCCGGTCATATGCGTAGATGGTGCGGTGTGTATCCGCGTCATCGTCCGATGTGCGAACGATGATATAATCCTTGGTGTACTGCGGCAGGGCCAGGCTGCAATCTGTGGGGACCTTTACCGTCTCCGTGCCGGTGGCCTTGTCATATTCGCACAGGCCCACACCGACGCGGTGGTAGTGTAGTACATTGTCAAAGTTCACCATCGGACTGTTCGATTGGTTCCAATCTTCAAAAATATGCTCGATGCGCCCGGTTTCCAAATTGCCTTCCGCATGGGTAACACTGCCAGTCTCGCCGTTGAACATCGGGAAATACAGGTATCCGTTGCTGATAGACACCCCGGCAGACGGCCAATCCGTATGCACCGGAATGTCCTCCTGAAATAGCCGGGTGATTTCCCCGGTCTCCAGCTGAATCTTATAAACGGCCATGGCATAATCGGGATCGCCCGAGGAGATGGGCATAGCCAGATAAATGAGATAGCCGTTGTCGAAGAAGTAGCTGCCGCCGCCGCTGGAACCGCCGCTGAGATCATACTGCTTGGGCAGTTGGGTGATGACCCGGTGGTTGGTGCCGTCCATGTCCATCTGGATCAGCTCAAACTGATCCTGAAGCGTGACACCGTAAAGATGGCCGTTGTAATATCCGAAGGCCACCTCCAAAAACGCATTGCAGTCTGCGCTGGCGTGGCCGCAGTTGGGCTTATTGCACAGGACGTGGAATTCGTGGCTGCCGGGCTCGGCAAAGTGGATCAATCCGTCTCCCGATGGGTTCATGTAGTAGTTGCCTTTCTCCGTCTCCACGAAAAATCCGTCTCTGTCCTGATACCGGTATTCCCCTGGCTGGACTTCAAAGTCTGCGGCGGTGGGGGCGGCGGGTTTTGCGGCGCAGGCGGTGAGGGAGAGGGCGAGGGCCAGAAGCATTAAGGGGAGGAGAAGGCGTCGTTTCATAAGAAGATCTCCTTTCTGCGGCGGGCGATATCGGATAAACCCATTATAGCAGATGGATTTATCCGGTGTCAACTGTGAGTTAGCCGTGGACTCTGGCGTTGCTGGTATCCGGCATCGGAAGGAGCTCCAAATTGGACAGATTGCTGGTGTCAATATAGTGGGTGATCTTTCCGTTGAGCCGGAAATAGATGCTGTCTGCCGTGATGGCATACGGTTCGGGGGACCATGTACCGATTTTTTCCTGAGGGGCCTTTCCCAGCAGGTTATAGTCCCGGTCCAGCACCCAGAGCGTGCATTGCCCAAAGTCCGAGGAGTGGCTGCATTACCGCCGCACCGATCAGGAACAGGACGTCCGGGAAGATCAGAAGCGCATGGAGCAGGCCCTTGCCACTCTCGATGTGGTCATGTCCCGGCTCTATGAGGACTACGTCCTCGGTGAAATCAGCAAAGAAAAGTACAAGAAGATGACTGCTGATTATGAAGCGGAGCAGGAACGGTTAAAGCTCGAAATTGAAGCAACGCTCGCAGAATCTACCCTTGAACGCAGAAAAACGGCGTGACCTTTACGGTCACACCGTTCTCTGCCCCAATCGCAGGACAAAATAGCTACTTGTCACTATTAAGCCATGGTATTGCGGGCTTTTTTCAAGCTATGAATTTATTCCCACTCGCCAAGTGGAAACGCACTCTAAACTTTTTTGTATAGACCGTTTGATTCCATTTGGCTTAATTTGATGCCTATTATCCCAATCCTATGGGGTATCCGACTTTCTGCTATCAAAAAGCTATCAGGGGATGCTATCAAAGTGCTTCATTGATATCAGTACAGAGCTTTTCAAATCTATCCAAAGCAGAAGAGATGTCTTTCTCTGTCCAGATATCAGGATTTTGAATCATATACATGCTTGGTCTATAATGATCGAAGCGAATCTCTGAGTTAGATGATAGAACATTTTCGACAGAATGTAAAACATCGCCGTCTTTGATGTTTTTTCCATTTATTTTTGCATCAGCAGACAGTCCATAGCATGCATTTACAAGTTTAATATACGGTTCTTTCCCAATAATATCCTCAATGTCGCTTGTTGGATATTGGGTATAATCGCTGGCTAAAAAGACACGGTTCGCGCTCAAAAGGCCACTCTTTTTCAATCGGTCGATTTTGTTTTTGTCGCCATTGTGATATGATTAGCGCCTATTAGGAAAACACACTGTCAAAGGGGTTTGTAGCGGGGGTTAGCCCGCTACTGCGGTATCTTCCGTAGTGTTGATTTCAATGTACTCGGCAATCTTGCGGAGCTCGTCAGCAAATTTGAATTTCACGCTGATATTGCCGTTTTCATAGACCTTGATATAGTCCACAAGTTCAACCAAGATTTCACGGTTGAGGGCTTCAATGTTCTGATACTTCATAAAGGCTACCAGTGCAGGATGCTCGTTGTCCACACCGTTTGCCAGTTCTGCGCGTTCAGCGTTCAGCCGGGTAAGCACCGCGGAAATATCAGAAGTCTGCCGTTCATAGTCAGCCTTCATATCCCGGTATTCCTGCTGGGTGATTTCACCGTCTTTCCAGTCCTGATAAAGAGATTGCTTGTAGCGTGTTATCTTTGTCAGTTCCCGCTCTTTTGCAGCTATCAGATCGTCCAGTCGGTAAGACTGGCTTTTTTTGATTGGAGCGGAATTGATCTGCGTGACGATTTCCGAGTAGGAAACAGCCAAATGTACCTGATGCTGTACAGCGAACAAAACAGCAGCCTCCAGCCGTTCATGCTTGATTGAGTGCATGGTGCAGGCTGTCCGGGAACGGTTCTTGTAGGTTGAGCAAGAATAATATACATTGTTGTTCTTGCCAACGCATCGGGTAATGGCCCGCCCGCAATCGGCACATTTCAGAAAGCCGCTGAATAAATGTACCTCACGGCCTTTCGGGGAAGTACGGGTATCACGCTGTAAGAGAGCCTGTACCTTGTCGAAAGTTTCATAGTCGATAATGGCCTCATGCGTTCCAGCCACTTCCACCCATTCCTCGCGTGGAACAGCTTCAATCTGGTGTACCTTGTAGCTTTTCACCCGGCTTCGGCCTTGGGCTAAATCCCCGGTGTAGGTCGGATTGGTAAGAATGGAGTGGATCATGCGGACTCCCCACATAGGATCGTCATACCCTCTTGTCGAAACAGGCAAGCCCTTTTGTACCTTGTAAGCCGAGGGGCTCGGTACGCCGTGTTCGTTCAGGTACAGCGCGATAGCACGTTTTGATGACCCTTGAATAAGCATTGTGAAAATGAGTTTGACATTTTCAGCAGCATCGGGATCAACAATCAGCCTGTGCTTGTCCTTTGGGTGCTTTACATAGCCGTAAGGAGCAAATGCTCCGATATACTGGCCGTTGCGCCGCTTGTAGTCAAATACCTGCCGGATCTTTTTGGAAGTCTGATAGCAGTAATTATCGTTCATCACGTTTGTAATGGGAACGATGATATTTGAAACGCTGTCGGGGTTCTTGTAGCTGTCCACATTCTCAGCAAGGCTGATAAAGCGAACACCCATTTGAACAAACAGGTTATCGATCAAACTTCCGGCATCGCTATAATTTCGTGCGAAGCGGGACAGGTCTTTTACTATAACGCAGTTGATTTTACCACTCATGACATCCGCCAAGAGCCGTTGAAAATCTTCACGGTTGGCGTCCGTTCCAGTATGACCATCATCCACATATTCCGTGATGCTTTCAAACTCGTCAATGTTTCGTCGGTAAAAATCGTTCAGTAGGTCACGCTGGTTCTTTACGCTGTTGCTATCGTCTTTTCCTTTTTTCAAATCTTCCTTTGAAAGCCGGATATAGATGCCCAGCCGCCAGCGGCGGATTGTGTAAGAGGGAGAGAAACTCTGCTGATACCCTCTGTTTTTTGCTCGTGCCATTGTTCCTCCTTCCCTATCACATTACACTTATATTATAACTCTGTCCGGGGAGGACAACAAGGATGCCTCCGCTTCGGGACACTTTGTCTCGAAGAAGCAAAACGAGCTGTAACCGAAGTTACAGCCCGCTTCTTTGCCGCAGCAGGAAATCCGTCAGCTTATCTTGGAGAGATGGCCCGCTTTCAGCAAATTCAATTTTCACGCCAACACCACCGATGCAAAAGCAGTATGGATTTTTGACAGTCTGCAAAAATCGAGAGATGCGCTCCTTTCGGGAAAGCGCATTGTCAAAGGTCATACCGCTCACATCAGGCAGGGACTCGGCAGCCACCGCGCCAATGTCAACGCTTCTCATTTGTTCAAGTTCCTGTGTAGTTAATTTCACGGTAAACCTCCTTCGCAGATTGATAGAACGCCCCCCGCTGTTTGGTGGGGAAACGCAACAGGCCAGCACCACCGGGATGCTGGCCTGTTGCCTTACTCCACCTTGGGACACTTTGTCTCGAGGTTTATTATAGTTTTTGAATATTAGAGAGCGCCGTACATATTTACTTGGCCTGTCCAAAGACAATCGTTATTTTCTGTGCGGCGCTCTCAACGCAAGTAAAGCGACAAGCCCGGAGGAACAGGCAGCCAACCTGTTCAGCGCCGGATCATGGACTTGGGATGACCGGGCTCATTTACAGTGTTGGTGTTGTTCGTTCAATCTCTTTTAGGAGATGTCACTGCGCACCCACTGTCTGGCTCCCTGTACTTACTCAGGGCTGCCGTTATTCCCTTGCGTTAGGAAGAAAACCTCCTCTCATAAACCGAGACATTTTTTCATCAATTCCAAGTGAGTTAAGATGAAAAAATCAAAAAGTTTTTTTCATGCGTTCAAGGCCACGCTTGATCGACTGGCGAATAGACTCCTCATGTACGCCCTCGGCCTCGGCAATTTCCTTAATCGACTTGCCAAGAATGATATGTGCGTCAATTCTGCGGCCCTGAATCTCCGGCAGAGAATTGAGAGCGTTCCACAGACGAAGAAAGGTTTCCATTCGTTCAAGGAGCTCCTGCGGGGTCGGCTCATGCAGGCAAGCGGAATACTCAATCCCGTCATCGCAGTTCAGAGAATACTGCGCCTTGTGCCGGGAGAGCCGCCGCTGATAGGCCATCTCATAGCGGGCATCGGCCTTGAATACCTCGGCCACCTCGTCAGAAACTTCGATAAGCTGATCCTGCGTGTACCAATAATAAATATCTTTCAAATTGATAGTAGTCATCGTAAAATCCTCCATTTCAGTTTGTTCGGGGTTGGTCGGAAACGAAATGGAGTAACGGCGGAGAACGGCACCGCACCTCGGGACACTTTGTCTCGAAGTCTGGAAAGCAAAATGCGCCTGCGCGACACAAGGCCGCACAAGCGCACGAAAATATATTATCGGTTATGTACTGTTTAATTTCACGTTCAAAGCCCGACTGCTCCAATGGAGGGGCTACGCTTTTTTTAGCTGGTGCAGATCATGGATGCTGCGAAAAAGAGAAAAGGACACGGCAAAATAACCTCCCATCGGCTACCGTGTCCCTGCAAGTCGTCATTGGTTTGTGTAAACGCAAAGAAACGGCGGCTCTGATTTCTCAAAACCGCCGTTAGGGTAATAACTTAAAATAGGCGCGCAAAATCACCTGCCCCAACCAACGGTTTTTTTCTTTCCCCGTAGTCGGGGCAGGTTCATACGCTATCTAATTATTCTTTCGTGACTAATTCTTTCAGCCGTTCATAGGTTTCTGCGCTAATATCATGTTCAATCCGGCAGGCATCAGCCTCCGCCGTTTCAGGATCAACGCCTATAGATATAAGTTGCTTCGTTAAAAAACAATGGCGCTCGTAGATTTTTTCAGCCACCTCCTGGCCAAGATCGGTCAGGTGTAGATAATGGTTTTCGTCTGTTGTCAAAAAGCCGCCCTCTCGTAAAGTTCCTACTGCGTAACAAACGCTGGGTTTTGAAACCTCCATGTACCGAGCAACATCCACGGAACGCACCATACCGAGCTTCTTTTGAAGTATAAGCACGGCCTCCAAATAATCCTCTCCGGCAGTATGAAGTTTCATAGGCAGCTCCTTTCGTCATTAAGCAAGACTCCAGCCAGCCGCACTCTTTCGGATATTGACAAAATCCTGATAGATACCAGGCTGTTTCAAAAGTTCCTCATGGGTTCCTTGCTGTGCAATCTGGCCGTTGTCTATAACTAAAATCTGATCGGCGTTCTGGATGGTATTTAGGCGGTGAGCGATTACAAGCAGGGTCTTTCCCTTCACCAATTCGGAAATAGCCTCCTGAATATAGCTTTCATTGTCCGTATCTACACTTGCGGTAGCTTCATCCAAAATGACAATAGGCGCGTCTTTCAGAATACAGCGGGCAATCGAAATACGCTGTTTTTCGCCGCCGGAAAGTGTTGCACCGCCCTCACCAACCACCGTTTGGAATCCGTCGGGCAAAGCCATAATGAAATCATAGCAGCGGGCTTTTCTGGCAGCCTCATAGACTTCTTCTTCCGTGGCATCCGGCTTTCCCATGATGATATTGTTGTAAATGGTGTCCTGAAACAGATACACGCGCTGGAATACCATGCTGATCTGATCCATCAATTCCGACAGAGGTACATTGCGAATATCCACGCCCCTTATCGTCACATTGCCGGATTTTACATCCCAAAGTCGCGCCAGCAAGTTTGCAATGGTGGACTTACCGCTACCGGACGGTCCAACCAGCGCTGTCATAGAATTTTTCTTCATGGCAAAACTGATATGATGCAGAACCTCTTTATCCTGATAAGCAAATGTAACATCGTTGAACAGGACTTCCGGCTGTCCCGGCTGTGCCTGAGCCGGAATATGCTGCTTGCCGTTGTCGGAAAGTTCCGGTTCATCCAATACCGCTTCAATACGATCAAGGGCAGCGTTCATAACGGTTAGTCTGGATGCTTCTCCATAGAGAGCCTTCAACGGGCCAAAAAGATCAAATACAAATAGCAGAACACTCAACACATAAGCCAAAGAAAGCGCACCGCTCTGTTCCAACACAATAGACAGGCCGAAAATTGCCGCAATACCAATACCGTAAAGGATATTCAGCCCCATTGTCCACGGGGTCATTTTTCGTTCAAAGTCAAGCGATGTATTTCTGGAACGCTTGAAATTGCCGGACAGTTCTTCGGATTTTTCTCCAAGCAGGCTATAGCTCTTAATAACACCAATGCCCTCCACAAAAGACAGCACCGCATCGGTCAGCCGTTCACTCTGCTCCTGACGGCCTGCTGCTTCTCGTAGGGAAACTTTGTTCATTCCCTTAGATACCAGCCATGCCAAAATAGTAACTATCGCAGCGATCAAGCCAAGCTGCCAATTCAGATAAAACATGAACGCCAGCAAAACCAGCGAGGACAGCAGATAGCTCATCATGTTTCCCAGCGTACTCATAGCGACTTCTTCAATGAACACCATGTCGGTACTGAGGACAGAACTGATCTTGCCAATATTGCCGGAAGTGAAATATCCCATCGGAAGTTTCCGCAGATGGCCGCCCAATTCGATACGCTTGTCAGCGAACATCAAATATCCCGCTGCACTTTGCAGGCTGTCACTAAGATAATGGACGAGCATCTGAACCAGCACAATAGCGGCAAGGCCAAGTCCCACATAAAGGCAAGTCTGCCCGGTAATGGTCTTGTTTGCAAATCCACTCAAAACCACAAAGGCCAGAAAAATCGGCATTTTGGACAGAATGGATTCCAGAAACGCACAAACAAATGCGCCCTGAATACGGCTCTTATAACGGCCGGAAAGTTTCAATATTCTTGAAAACAAAGCAAACATTTATTTCCCCTCCTTTGCAGTGTGTACTTTCCACTCGGCGCTGTCTTGTGCCGCTTTCCACAACTTTTGATATTTAGGGCAGGACTGGATCAGCTCTTGATGTCTGCCCGTTGCAACCAGTTTTCCGTGATCCATAACACAAATCTGATCTGCGTTCATAATGGCTGGTAATTTGTGTGCAATAACCACAAGGGTCTTACCTTTTACAAGCTCTGCAATGGCGGCCTCCATCTTTTCTTCGTTTTCAGGATCGGCATAGGCAGTTGCCTCGTCAAGCACCACAATAGGAGCATCCTTTAAGATTGCCCTTGCCAGAGAAATACGCTGGCGCTGACCGCCGGAGAGCATTTTTCCTGCATCACCAGCCATCGAATGAATACCCTGCGGAAGTTTCTCAAGGAACTCTATACACTGAGCTTTCTTTGCGGCCTCCACCACTTCTTCATCCGTTGCGTTCAGCCGACCAAGCCGAATGTTTTCGAGCAGAGAGGTATTGAACAGGTATTGATCCTGTGCCACATAGGAGATACGGCTGTTGAGTGCTTCAAGACTCATATCGCATAGTTTCTGCCCACCGATGGAAATACTGCCTTTCTGTGGGTCATAATAGTGAATCAGCAGTTTCGCTAATGTACTCTTGCCGGAGCCAGATTCACCAACAAGGGCTGTTTTCTGTCCAGCTTTTGCCGTAAAGGAAATGTCATGGAGAACTTCATCCTCAATTACAACAGGCTTTCCATCCGGGCCGGGCTGTGTGGTCTGATAAGCGAAAGAAACATGGTCATAAGTAATGGTGTCATCTTTCCCGTGGAACGCACCTTCTGTCTGCTGGAGCTCCGGCGCATCCAACACCTGCTCCAATGCAGAAATTTTATAGTTAAGCTGGGGCATGGTAGGCAGGAAACCGAGAGATTTCAGCAGCGGCATACCAATACTTAAAGAAAGACACAGTACCAAGATCAAATTAGGCAGAGTAGACCAGCCAGAGAGAACGAACCATGCGCCAACAGGCAAAGTCAGAATAATGGTGCATGGAAGCAGACTGCTGTAAATTGCCATCCACGGCCACGCCGCCTTGTACCACGCCAGAGCATAGTCCCGATAATCTGATACATCTTTGCGGAACCGCTCGTAGGAATCTGCGTCCTTATTGAATACCTTGACAACTTCCATACCGTTAATGTACTCAATAATGGTATTGTTCATCTTTTGTCCGGCCATGTAGTAAGGCCCCATTTTCTTCATGCCAACGGAATACATCGTCATCATGGCAATCAGACTGATCGGAATGGATGCCAGCGACAGAAGCGCCAGTTTCCAATCCACAAAGAACATTGCCACATAAACCGCAATAGGGATCATCAGGTTTGCAATTCCCTCCGGCATGGAGTGAGCCAGCAAAACTTCCAGACTGTCTACATCATCCACGAACAGCTTTTTGACTGTGCCGGTGCCTTTATCCTGAATGACACCAAGGGGCAGCTTTTCAAACCGTTTTTGAAGTGCCGTCCGCAGACGGAGCAGCGTGTCGTAAGCGGCTTTGTGAGAAAGATTCAGCCCCCAGCCATAGAAAAGGGCTTGCAGCACCAGACACACCAAGACAAGAACCACGCGCAAAATGATAAAGGATGCTTCAATAGATTCACCCATGACCAGCGGCGCGATCACCTGATAGGCCAGCACAAAAGGCAGGATGCCCATAAGAACGCTGACCAGTACGACAACCGTGGCCACATACATATTTTTCTTATATGGCCCTGCGTACTCAAAGATTTTTTTGAACATAAGCCCTCCTTATATTGAGCCGTACTGTCTGTGCTTCAAAAACAAGAGGCCGCCAAAGTAAAGCGGCCTCTTATCATTATCTTTCTGTCCAGTCAAGGCGGCCCTGACATTCATAATTTCTAAAATTCACTGGCGGATTCGGAAAAAATCCAAGACCTTTTTACTGCCGGATTCGTCCAATGGATAGCTTTCTTTTATTTGCCCTTTTTCCATATGGACTACATACGAACATCCCGCCATCACCAACTCCGGATCATGCGTAATAACAAGAAGCGTTTTGCCCTGATCCGCGAGTGACTTCAAACTCCGCGCAACTTCCCGCATATGTTTGAGATCAAGCCCGCTGGTTGGTTCGTCAAACACAATGATCTCCCGGTTACTCACAATGGCAGACGCAATCGCTACCCGCTGTTTTTGCCCGCCGGAAAGAGAAAGCGGGTGCCTGTCTTTATATTCCAGCAGATCAAACTGTTTAAGGATTTTATCCACAACAGTTTCATCCTCGTTGTCAATGCTCAGAAGCACTTCATCCGTCACGCTTTCGGTAAATAGCTGATGGCTGGTATCCTGCATTACCATGTAGCAATGTTTGAGCCGGGCTTTCCAATCAAGGGTTTTCCCGTCAACCTGCAAAAGGCCACACTTCTTTTCCAGTCCGCAAATACAGCGGGCCAGAGTAGATTTTCCAGCGCCATTCAGACCGATAATGGCAATCGTTTCTCCAACAGGCAGTTCTGCACTCGGAATATGGAGGCTTTCCGGTTCCCGCTTTTTATACGCAAAGCAGAAATTTTGAAATTCCATCTGTTTAGCTGTATGCGCCTGATACTGATTCGCAGGCTTCAACTTCGAGAGAGAAAACGGCCGCAGCCCCATTTCTTTTCGAGTGCCATCCGATAAGCTGTCAAATTCAGCAGGCGTGTATTCCCGTTCAATCTCCCCATCTTTTACATACAGCACACGATCTGCAAGATCGTGAAGGTAGTAAAGGCGGTGTTCTGCGATCAGAATTGTTTTGCCCTGCTTTTTCCAGAGGCTCAGGACCTGCCGCAGGTCATCAATAGCAGCCATATCCAAATTAGAAGATGGTTCGTCCAGGACCATAATTCCCGGCAGCAATACACTTGATGAAGCACAGGCTATTTTTTGCTTTTCGCCCCCGGACAGAGCAAACACGCTTCGCCCCATCAAATCTTCAATATGATAATCGGAAACTGTCCGGTCAATTCTTTTCAGGATATCCTCCTGAGGATAGCCTAAATTTTCACAGGCAAAGGCTAATTCACTATCCGTATCCACGTTGAAAAACTGACTTTTGGGATTCTGGAATACAGATCCCACCATAGCAGCCAAGTCATAAAGCGGCGTATCTGATACGCTTTTTCCGTCCAGAAGGACATCACCCTCTAAATTGCCCTCGTAATAATGAGGCACCAGCCCGTTTACCAAACGGGTAATCGTTGTTTTCCCACAGCCGGATTCTCCCGTGAGTAAAACAAATTCCCCTGTGTTTATGGTGAGATTGACATTTCTAATCCCTCCGCCGCTGGATTCTTCACCATAAGAAAAAGAAACATTTTGAAAATCTATCATGGCAAAATCCCTCCTGCGGAAATTATCGGGGAAGCAATCGCCCAAAACACTACAAAGCAACAAAACAAGATCAGCACCACATCGGCAAAATTGAATTTAAGCTGGCAAATGTTTGTGCGTTTGACAGGAGCGCCGAGGCCACGGGTAATTGCCGCAGCGGAAAGTTCCTCACCGATTTTCACGGAGCAGGTAATCATCGGGATCAGCTTATACTCCAATATTTTTGAAGATTTTTTCCCTCCAAGTTTAATCCCACGCATTTTCATAGCGTCACTGATTGCTTCTGACTCCTGAAAGACAGTTGGAAAGAAGCGGAACATGACCGTTAAGGGGATCGTCACTTCTTTAGGCATATGGATTCTTTCCATGCCGGAAATCAATTCACTGACCGTTGTTGTTTTCACTGCATAGGCAGCAATCGCAACACTGGGAAGGATTCGGCAGAAGAATCCTGTTGTAAACAGAACGAGGAAATTCAATATTCCCGTAAGGTGCGGCAAAACATAAATTTGAACAGCATAAAAAGCAGAAAACACAGCAATATAGCCCACAGCTTTTGCACATTGTTTCGAGGTAAGCAGCAATATAGCCGGAACCGTACAAAGAACAAGGCGGATCAGCCCCATAGCTTCTCCGCCTGTTCCACCCATGACAAAAATGCTTATGATGAAGATGAGCAACAGTTTTGTACGCGGATCGAGCCGTAACCCTTGTTCTGTTTTTTTGCTGAGCAGAATTTCCCGCGCCATTATGCAATACCGGCACGCTGGAAGTGCTTTTTGCAAATAGCTTTCCCAATCACACCTCCGACAAGGCCAAACACAAAGCAGGCAACCAGCAGAATAGGCGCAATCCACATAGGCATATATGTATTAAGGGTAGCTGCATATTCAGCGCCGTATCCTTCAGTCAACATTACCATATAGCTTTCACGGTTCAGGAAAATGGGAGCAAAGTTGCCAAACACCCAGATGCTGAACACGCCGCAGGAAAGAACTGTACTCTTTGCACTTTTGTAGTCCGCCTTTTTCAGGATCACGTCGGCCAACAGGCCGCCAACGAGACCAGTTACCATAGTAAGATAGCCGTTGCCGAAGAACACCATGATTAGGCCAATCAGGAAACCCATGATTGCAGTCATCCCGAATTTTTTAGCCTTTGTAACATACAGCATATAGGGGATGCCGCCAATCAAAGGGCACAGTACCGCCATCAGCGGAATAAAAATGGGGATAAAGCCAAGCATCGCCACCAGCATAACAATCACGACATAGATGACGGTGTAGATGCCGATAGTAATTAAATCTTTTCCCTCAAGCCGGGAACTTTTTTTCTGGGAACTCATACCAGTATCCTCCTCTGAGAAAATGAAAATGTGGTGTGGTTAGAGTGTTCTAACCACACCACGCATTTTAGCAATTTCATGCCCAATATCCAACCCAAAAGCAATTTCATTCTACCCAAAATCGGTATTTATTTTGGGTATGCAAAGCACCTATTTGATTCGGCTGGCCTCTCGATAATCTTTTGGCATAACTCCATACTTTTTCTTAAATGCAGCAGAAAAGTTGCTGGGCTTTGTATAACCCACAAGAACCGCTATCTGCCCAATGTTCATATTGCTCTCCAATAACAATCCTGCGGCTCGCTCTAACCGCTGCTCAATAACATACGCATGAACCGAAATGCCGTACATCATGGAGAATCCCCTTGATAATTTAGAGACGCTGATTTGAACCTGCCTTGCCAGTCCTTCACAGCTTGGCGCAAAGGCAAGCTCGCTGTCAATGATTCTCTTTGCCTCGATGATGCAATCACGTTCACTTTTTGATATGCAGCAGTATTCCGGCGAGAGGATTCGCAGCTCCAACACTTCGCTCAAATATACTGACAGCAATTCGTGGATTTTGCTTTCCAGAAACAGATACCCAAGCCCACCCCGATAATGTGTAAAGTCTTGTAACTCTGCGAAAATATGCTCCATATAGGGCGTTATGCTCACCTTTGAAATTCCGGTCAGCAGTTTCTTTTCATAGACGGTAATCTCGCCATCCTCGAAGTAGTCCTGTAATAAACGTTTGAAATATGGAACGGGAATTTTGATGTTCTTAAAATAGAAGTCGCTGTTTTGCGCATAACAGAGAGACTCCATTTTCCCGTGTCCACGGTAAATGCAGGATTCTCCCTTTGCAAGACAAGCGCCCTCTCTGCTGCCTGCAATATTCCACGACACGCCGTCGTTCAGGCAGAACAGCATTTGAATATAGTCCTCGCTGTTAATCCCGCGCACATTCATGTCAGAAAAATAATTCATCTTCCAGTCTGAAACAACGGCACCCTGTTTTGTCACCACCTGCGCAATTTGTCCGGTTCCCATATCAGAAGGAATCGGGATCGTTACGGTCTGCGGTGAATTGGAGAGCAGATCCCGATAGAGGTTGTTCATGTATTCGCTTGTCATTGGATGCCCTCCTTTCTGGGTTAGCCAAGGCTAAGCATATAATACTTTATATTTTGATGGCAGTCAAGGTAGGGTCGCCAATTGCTAAAGTGAAATTAAATAGTCAGTAGTATGAAATAGATAGTCGTTCAAATAATATCACATGAAATGTAAAATCATATCAGGTGATGTTATGAAGATAGAACGAGATGAAAGACGCTTTGATTTTCACGATATAGGGCTCGCCATCAAGCGTGCAAGAGAAGCCAGCGGCATGACACAGGAGCAACTGGCCTATATTGTCGACCGCGCTCCGCGTACCATTATGTATAACGAAAATGACGGCCAGCATCCAAGCCTCAACACCTTTTATCAGATGGTCACAATGTTTGATATATCGGTGGATCAATACTTTTACCCGTCCCAAAATAGCGGGAGCGAGTGCAGAAAGCGGATTGATGCCATGTTGAACGCCTTGGACGAAAGAGAATTGAAAATCGTTGAAGCTACAATCCAAGCGATGAAAGCATCGAAAGAAACGGAGGAAACGTAAAAGAAAGCGTAACCTCCGTTTTTTTGCGCCATGTTGCGGGTTGCGCGTTTTGGCAAGCAATTCGGGTGTGGCCACACTCCGAAATTTTTGCAGGGCGCAGGACCCGCAAAAATGCTTGTTGGGGAGCTCCCCAAACCCGCTATACTTCGGGACAAATTGTCCCAAAGTCCCGGTGCGCTGCACCGTAGTCTGCGGCCCGTCACTATCGTTCCTGTGCCTTATTCTCACGCTCGTCCGTTATGCCGAGCAGATGATCAATGTTCGCTTTTATTGCCACGGCCTCCCGCATTTGCCGCTGGGCCTCCCGGTATTCTGCATAAAGCTCTTTCTTTTGTCCCGCCAGCTCACGGCGGGATTTTTTTAGTGCTTCAATCTTAGGGAGCTTTGCGCCGTTCAGTATGGTGTTCATGGTATCCTTTGCCGCCCGGTAAGTGGCAAGCTCTGCTTCATGCTGGGCCAGATACTTTTTGCTATACCGCGCAGCCTTGTACCCATCAAACACCGGGCGGGTCTTGGCATAGTCCACCGTGGCAGCCATCAGCTCCGAGGTTTTGGAAAGAGCCTCCTCCGTTGTGCGGAGCTCGTCAGACAGCTTGTGAAAGTGATCCACCGCAGCCTCGGTGCGGGCCGTCAGCGCCGCATAGTCTGTCAGATGATGCTCCTGCAAATACTGGAGCGCGGCAGCCATCTGTTTTAGGTTGTAGACCTTGGCCCATCGTTCATAGGCCGGGCCCTTGCCCTGGGCCATACGCTCTTGAATGTCGATGATGAGATCAACTCGCCGTGGCGGAACCGTGAGCTCCTCTGGCAGCTCAGGGAGCGGACGTTCCCCGGCAATTACCGCCTTGATGTCCTCCGGGTCAAATCCGACTCCAAGTGTGGAAGCCCGGAGCCGGGTCGGTTTTTCCTGCCCGGGCGCAAGGAATGAGATAACACCACCGCGCCCCTGTTTCACCACAAAGCCGGACTCCTCCATGAGCCGAAGAAAGTCGGCGAAGTCTGTGGGCTTTTTCTCCAAAGCGGCGAGAATAGCCAGCCGTACCCTCTGCTTGGCAGAGGGCGGCTTTTCCCCGATCCACTGGCCATAGTGAAGAAAGCA
The DNA here is from genome assembly GCF_020687045.1 of Brotocaccenecus cirricatena. Classification (NCBI taxonomy): domain Bacteria; kingdom Bacillati; phylum Bacillota; class Clostridia; order Eubacteriales; family Oscillospiraceae; genus Brotocaccenecus; species Brotocaccenecus cirricatena. The sequence goes on along the minus strand of NZ_JAJEPW010000004.1, from coordinate 26,909 downwards.
GCCCTTGCTGTGCTGGCGCGGATTTTGGATAACAGACAGTTCATGTTCGATGCACACGCGGTCAGAGAGCCGCCGCAGGGCAAAGGCCGAACCAATGAAATTATGAAATTTCCGGGAGCGGTCAAAGGCCGTCGCATTGAAATAAATGTGATTGTGGATATGGGCCTTGTCGGTATGCGTACAGACGAAGAACTGATACTTTCCCTTTGTCCAGCGCATCGCCGTTTCATAGCCGATACGGTTTGCTTCTTCCGCCGTAACCTCCCCGGGCAGGAACGCCTGCCGGATCTGAAAGAACAGGGCCCCGCGAGACACGGCCCGGCCTGTCTCTGCGAGGTATTGACTTTTTACCAGAAGAAACTCGGCGGGAGCCGTGTTCGGATCGCAGAGATAGGAAGATACGGCTCCCAGCTTTTCCGGGTTCAGGCCATAGGTGAAACGATCCTCCATCGTTTGAATTGCACTTTTTCCCGCCGCTGTTTTATAAGGGCGGATGTAGGTGGTCGCCGTAAAAATCCCTCCTTCCGGCAAACAGTATTTTTACTTTGGGACACTTTGTCCCGAAGTAGAAAAAGCCGGGGAGCGGTATCAACCACTCCCCGGATGGGTCAGAGCTCTACCAGCGCGGAGAGCTGTTTCAAGAGATCAGACAGCGGCCCCCATAAGGCGGCATAGTCTCGCTGCAAGGTCGCAAGTTCTTCGGGATAAATTGCGCCGTAAGTGTTGGCTTGAATTGCCACTTGGTTCAGATTGTTGGAGCATCGCCGCTGGAGCGAAACCAGCTCACGAACAGGCGAAAGGTCAACATGAAGCACATACCCACTCAGGGCCATTTTCCGCATATAGGCTCCCATGTTACGGATGCCAGCCTCCGCCATACGTTCTTGAATCAGGGCCTGCTCCGCCTCCGACACCATCACATGAAGATGGATCGGACGGCGGCGCTTCTTTGTCATCGTTCCTCACGCTCCCGGCTGCGGCAGGCACGGGGCGGCTCCTTTACCTTATCCAGCGGCTTTTCCTGTTCGTCTGCCGAAATGGGGTGCGGCAAATGAAATTCACGGTGCAGGCGCAGCGCCTCCAGTACAGACAATTTCTGTTCATGTTTCTTTTCCATATACGCTCCTCCTATCTATCGCCACGGTCGGGCTGCCTGCGCTGGGGAGCCGGAGCCTCCGAGCCGCGATCTGCCTCCGCCAACTTTGCCGCATTTTTCATCTGCTCGGCAATCGGACGGGGCCTGTCGGGATTATCAGGCGCAGGACGCAGCTCATAGTCGGATGCCTGCTTTTCCGTCAGCGGACGGGTATAGGTAAGATAACCCCAAGCCAAGAACGAGCCATTTTCCACCGGGATGCGCTGATCGTAATTGAAGATTTCATCCGGCTTGTTATAGGGCGGCTTCGGGAATGTGCCGATGTCCACAGGCCGCTGGGTAGAATAATACTTGTAAAGACCGGGAGCCTCGGTCTGCCTGATCCCCACGTTATAAATACGCTGATAGTCCTGCACCCGGTCTGTAAAATCCTGTTCCATCGCGGTGCGGTCATTTCCATAGTGACCCCATTCGTACTGCCGCTGGCCGTCCTTGTCATCATAGCAGGCCCATGTGACATAGCGGGATGGCGCGGTGGGATGTTCGCCCAATGCAAATCCACGTCCATTTTCCAGCATAACAGCCTTCAGAATCGAATAGCCTTGATTTTTGTCCATAGTACACCTCCCATCATCGAGACATTTCTTTGTTTTCTCTTTTCACAAACGGCTGGAGCTGATAGGGGCTTGTACCGTCCTCGGGCCGCAGAAAGTCTATCCGGGCCGCAGCACGGATAGCGTTCTGGTTAAGCTGCCGCTGCCATGCCCCTTGGCTGGGAGCCCACTTAAAGCCGTTGCTTTTCAGTTCCTGCCGCTGATCGGCATCGGGCTTTTCCTCGAAAATAAGCTGCAAACGGTTTTCAGCCTCGTTGATTTTTGCCTCGCCTCCGGGGAATGTCCAGCCAGCAAACTCGGAGCGGCTGCTCAGTTCCTCAATGCGCTGGCGTACACGGCGGATGTTGGCGTTGTTGTTGGAAAGCAGATAGGCGGGGTACGGCTTGCTTTTATCCAAGTGCCATGACTGCGTCATATCTGCTTTGAGCTTTTCTGCCTGCTCCGGCGTAAGCTCCGGGCAGCCGTCCAGCGTTTTGTGTTTCCGAAAATACGCATTGACCGCCTTCATGGTGGCCTGCTGGAACTCCAGCCCCTCCAGCTTTTTTGTCAGCTTTTCCACGGCCAGATCGTCATCCGCGCTGATCCCACCCATTCCAACAGAGCGGATTTTATCAAGCAGCTTTGAAATCTCCGCATACTCTCCATAGTTGCGATCCCGGGCGGCGTTCTGCTTGTGCTTTTTTGCCACAGGGAAATTACCGCCCCCGGAGATCAGAATAGAGGGCACCCGGGCATCAATCACATTGCGTTCATTCAGATTTTCCGCAAGTTTCCGGGCATAGCGATCCACCAGCGCGTCAATCTTATCATGGTACATTGGATCGACACGGGTTTTCTGGCGTTCCGCCGCTGCATACGCTTCATCGACCATTGCCCGGTAGCCCGCCGTAGCGGAGCCCAGCTGATAGTCGGAAAAGCTGTTCATATCTTTTGCCCGCTTTGCGGCTTCTTCGTTGATCGGATAATATTTCGGCATAGTACCTCCTTCCACAAAAGCCGGAACTTTGGGACAAATTGTCCCAAAGCCCCGGCAGCTAAAATGTTGACAGCATCTCACGGAAACAGGGGCGGACGTAGAAACATACGCCTCCCGCAGAAAAGGGCCTTAAAAAGCCTTGTCACAGGCGGGTTTGGGGTGTCCTAATTGTCAACACATCAGCCCCGCTTTTTTCGCATATATTCCCGCTGCTGTCTGCGGTGTGCCGCCTTTGCACAGGCCGCCGAACAATAGGTTTGCCGTCCATCAGGAGCCACGGCTCTGCCACATACCGGGCAAGTCTTGAAATCCGGCCTTGGCCCCTCTGTCAGCAACGCAGCCTCCAGCGCCGGATCAAGGGGCAGAACTGCCTCGCGGAAGTAGCGGCAATAAGCCCCCGTCCAGCATTTCCCAAACATATAGCACTCGCAATCCAGCGGCAGGCAGCCGCAGTCCCGGTCATAGTTGGCACACCATTTTGACACCAGCCTGCGGATTGCCGCTTTTTCTGTCCGGGTCAGTTCTCGGCCCACAGCATCACCTCCCGTTGCCCGGTGGTTTGAGCTGCTCCCGGTAGCAGAACACGCAGCCAATCCCGCGCCAGTAAGGGCAGCCGTCACAACGGGAGCCCTTCGGCGGCAGGCTTGGCGGCACACCCTTAAAGTAGCTTTTTTCTTTCATAAATCCCTCATAGGGGTTGTTGGTAAATCTCATTCATTATCCTCGCTTTCGGTATCGTCCTCGTCCCAAGGCGGCCCATCGTCCTCGGGATCGTCATAATCAGCCAGTTCCTCACTGTAATCCTCTTCGGGTACAGCAGCTTTTTCATGCTTCGGGCGGTAGATTTTGAAGTACCAGCCTGCACCGCCACCCAGAACAGCCACTGCCAAGATCAGCAGAAGCGTCCCGGTATTACTTTTCTGCTGGGGCTCGGGTTCCGGCTCCTCCGCAGGTTCCGTCACCGGAGCGGGTTCTGGAGCTGTGCCAGCACACTCGGTCATGTTGACCGCGCAGACCTCGCAATCCGTATGGATGGCTCCGGGCGCACATTTTTCTGTGCAGGAGCAGGCCGGAAGTTCTCCGCCAGCGGCCTCCAGTGCCGCCAGCAGATCGGCTTCATCCACCATGTTCAAAAAGTAGGTGTGATACTGTTCGCCGTCCTCGTCCACAGGCTTGTCATAGTCAATGACAATGTAAAAGGTGTTGCCGCCGCTGGTTTCCACCGTGATGAACTGTTTGTTGGTTGCGGCATCGTAGAGCAGATCGCGGGTCACAAGGTTTCCATCCTCCGAAAAGCCCTCGCCCGGGGTAATGGTAGGCGCTGGCTCCGGGGCCGGAGTTTCTTCCACAACAGGCGGTTCCTCATTCCCGCCGTCCGAATAGGCATAGGCCGGGATTGCAAAGCCGCATAAAAGAACGGCGGAGCAAAGCCCCGCCGCCAACATACGAAAGTGTTTCATATTCAGTTTTCCTCCTTTTCTTCTTCGGACTTCGGGACACCTTGTCCCAAAGTACCTCCGTCCTTCAGCTTTTCAAACAGCAGCGGGAGCTCCGTAAGGGAAATGCTCATACCGCGCACAATGTCCACGATCTCGCTGTTTTCCGCCTCCAGCTTTTTCTGCTCCAGCTCCTTGAGCCGGGCCTGCTGTTCACTGATTTTGGCCTTGACCTTATCAATCTCGGCCTGAATTTTCATGCTTTTGGTAGTTGCCATTTCAAAACCTCCTGTCACGGTAAACGCCCGTAGGCGTAAAAATGAGATTGCCAGTAGCTTGTATTCAAATTTGCGTAGCCGATGGGATCTCCGCAATGCAGCATTTTTCCATCACCGACATAAATCCCGCAATGGCTCACGCCCGGCGTGTCATAGGTGCCTTTGAAGAACACCAGATCACCGGGTTTGGGAGAACTGGTCGGCGTACAGATGTTATAGAGCCCCTGGGCTCCCAGCCTGCCCACATTCCAGCCGGAGTGATTGATAACCCACGAAACGTACCCCGAGCAATCAAAGGAAGTGGCGGGAGAACTGCCGCCCCACACATAGGGATAGCCGATGTATTTCTGCGCTTCGGCAAGCATCGCGGCAAAGGTTTCATCGTCCAGATATTCTCCGGGCACTTCGTAATCACCGGGCTTCCCGGTAATGTACTTGTTCACATATGGAGAATCCGGGAACAGATCGGGGCGGTTTCCCAGCGTTGCCATATAGATGGCATACCGTGAAAGCTGCTCCTCGCCCATGACATATACGGGCACATGGGATAAATCAAAGTTCTCCAGCGTGACCGTACAGATGTAATAATCGTAAGGCACCTGATAGGTGTCCGTATGGGAGTTGCCATCCTCGTCCGTCCATGTGTCGGTTTCCGTGCGATACCGGGTTTCCACCACTACATCCTCCGTGAGAATGTACTGGCGGTCAAACAGCATTTGCAGCGTCCCCTGTACTTCGTCTATTGTCCATTGCCCCTCATGGAGCGCACATAAAAGAGAAAGCAGCACATAGGGGTCATGTTCGATTTCGTCCAGATCGAAGTGATATTCGTCATAGTCATGGGTGCTTTCATAGGTGTCCAGATAATGCTGCAAATCATCTTCCAGCGCACAGTAGGCAGCTTCGGCGGCCAGCATATCCCGCTCCTCGCAAGGATAGGTGCTGGCTCCTAATGCACCGGCCCCGGCGTTCCCCAGCATAAGCATGGTAGAGGAACAGGACTGCATAGCAAACAGGAGTAACACACAGAGCACCGCAACCATGGCACCTGCGGGATGACTTTTGACAAATTCCACTGCCCGGGCGGTCAGGCGTTCTGTGGCTGTGGCAGTTTTCCCAGCCGCAGCCGCGCCCTGCTTTGCAGCCTCCTTTGCCTGCTTGCGGTATTGCCTGCGAAGCCGTTGCTTTTGCCAGTAGCGGGTAAGGGCATTTTTCGTCAGCTCCGGGTGCTCCTGTGCGGCGGTGTGAAAATGGTAGTCCGCCGTGTATTTGGTATAGCGGGCCTCGGCCTTGCGTACCACTTTTGCCGGATGTTCCCGGACTTTACGGCGCACAAAGCAGGAGCCGTGCCGCAGCGCGGTTTCTCCCACAAGCTCAGAACGGTGTGCGCCTTCTGTGCCGACATTTTCCTGTTCCACTTCAAAAATCTTGCCATGCACGAAGCTGTGAATGGAACCACTGGCAACACGGCCTATGCGTTTTACCGGGCCGGGCTTTTTCGGCGGCTTTTGTTTTGCCAGCTTCTCCCGGGCCTGTTCCAGCTTTTCGCCTTGGGACTCCATACGGAGCTTTGCCGCCGCAGCCTGTTCCTGCTGGCTCTTTTTGCGGAACTTGGACTTCGGGACACTTTGTCCCGAAGTGTCGGAAGCCTCCGGCCCGGGCTGTTCCCCGTCAGGGGCGTGGGCGGTCTGCGACCAAGCCTCCTCCTTGGTCTTATTCGTTTTTCGTTTCATTCTTCATATCCTCCGGGCGGGTAGTCAGCAGGTCATAGATTTCTCCGCGAGGGAACCGATCCACAAACGGAATGGTTACATTTCCATAGAACAACAGCCCCTCACCGGAATTGCTGTGTGTGATATAGGAAAGCTGATGCTCGGAAATACCAAGCTGTTTTGCCAGAATGGTACGGTCACTCTGCGCCTGCGAAAGCAGAATCATAAAATCCGTGTTGTCCAGAATGTTCTCGATTTCCCGGCTGGCCAAAAGGTCTTTGACGTTCTGCGTTAAAGCAGACGGCACACATCCTTTTTTACGCAGCATTTTCCAGACCGCCACAAAGTAGCTGGCTGTCAGCGGATCACGGAGCAGGATATGAAACTCGTCAAAGTAGCACCAAGTCGCCGCGCCCTCGTGGAAGTTCTGATCCACCGCCTGCGAAACAAACTCATTTGTGATGTGCATTGCAATCTTTCTAAGGTTTTCGCCCATGTTTTTCAGAACGATGCACACCACACGGCTGTCCGTCTTGACGTTGGTAGGATGGTTAAAGAGATTGAGGGAGCCTGTGCAATAAAGCTCTAAGGCAGTTGCCACGCGCCGGGCTTCGGGCTCCGGCTGGCGTAAGAGTTCTTCGTACAAATCCTGTAACAGCGGTGTTTTTGCAGTTTCCAGTCCGAGCGCCTGTTCCCGGTACACCAAACGCACACAGCGGTCAATGACCGTCTTTTCAATGGGCTGCAAGCCTTCCTTGCCGCCGACCACCAGCTCGCATAGGGACAAAAGAAAATCCGCCTTCATGGAAAGCGGGCTTTCTCCGGCGGCCATATTGAGCTCCACATCCATCGGATTGAGGTGGTGCGGGCTGTCCGGGGCAATCTCGATCACCTGACCGCCCAGCCTTCGCACCAGTGGCGCATATTCGCCCATCGGGTCAACCACGATGATCCGATCCTGCGGGATGGTGAGAAACACATTCAAGAGCTCGCGCTTTGCGGCAAAGCTCTTGCCGGAGCCCGTAGAGCCCAAATACATCCCGTTTGCCGATTTCAGCTTTTTGCGGTCAGCCATGATGACATTGTGAGAAAGTGCGTTCATGCCATAGTAGAGGGCCTGCCCAGCCATGCGGAGCTCCCTTGTCATAAAAGGAATAAAGATGGCTGTTGAGCTGGTGGTCATACCGCGCTGGATTTCTACCTCGTTGTAACCAAGGGCTAACGAGGAAACAAAGCCCTGTTCCTGTTGCCAGTCCAGACGGCGCAGAGCGCAGTTGTATTTCTGCGCGATACCGCCCACGGTAAACACATCGTTTTCCAGCCGCTGGCGGTTAGGGGCAAGGTTTACTACCGTAAAGGTCAGCAGAAACATTCGCTCATTGCGGGACTGCAGATCGGCCAGAAGCTCCGCTGCGTCCTTGCTGAATGTAATCAGATCAGGGGGAAGAATATCCGGGTCATAGCCGGAGCGCACAGCCTTTCTCTGTTCCTCCACTTTCATTTTTCCGATGTCCGAGATTTTCCCCTTGATGGTCTTAATTGCCTTGAGCTGATCCACGGTCTGAATGTGCATGGTCACGGTCATTTCTGCATCCAGCTCCAAGATTTCCGCCAGCAGCTTATCCGAAAGCTCCGATGCCATAATCTGCAAGTAGGACGCCGCGCCCCAATACTGGCCGATGCGGAATGTGCGGGACTGGCGGAAGTCGAGACTGTCCGGGGCAATAAAGTCTTTTGTGCCGAGCCCGGTCTGCGGGATGTCTTTCCACGAAAAGCGGAACGCCTCGCGGCTCCCCGGATGCATCTGGCTATGAAGCAGCGCAAGGCGGGCCCGCCCGTCCATCGGCTCCGAGGGAACGCCCAACCGCTTAAAGTTTCCCATGACATCAGCCTCCACACGCTCCAGACGGGGCCGTGCCTCCGCAATCCCCTCGGCGGGTATGCCAAAGGTGATGTATTTTGAGCGCTCAATGCCGTTGTTGCTTTTGGCAATCTGATTTTTCAGCATCCCGGTAAACTCGTCCCGGACGCTGTTATAGTTGTCATCCGCTTTCGGGATATTGACCTGATAGCGGCTGCGGAAATGAGAACGGCGGTTGATAAAGGAAAGCTGGAACGGCAGCGAACTGTCAAAGTAGTTGAGGAATGAGCTCCATCCGCTGAATATGGCGGTCTGATCCTCGGTGGATGCCACGGAGTAATTGATGTCCTCATATTCCACGGTTTTTGTATAGAGCCCACCCGGGAGCTTGCACACACCGTCCGGGTGCATGGACAGATACGGGATTGTCTGTTGGGCAGACAGGGTCGCCCGGCCTTTACCCTTGGCGGCGGCTCCGTTTTTCTTCTTTGTGTTTTTCAATCACATCCTCCTTTCCAGCGCCCGGCCCGGCAAAGGGCGCATAAATGTTTTCGGTTCGGTAGGCCCTGATCCCCGGCCTTAGAAACTTGGCCCGGATGATGTTTCGCACAACCTTTTCAAAGGGCAAGCCGTCCTTTTCATACATCGCCAGCAGGAACGCCGGGAGCATAATTCCCAGCATGAGAAACATCGCCCCGGTATTGCCGAGGGTGCCACGGGTCAGCAGATAGGCCGGAATCCCCACCGCGCCCGCGCTGCCGAAGCAGACAAGCTGGCGTTTGGTGAGGTTGAAAGCCATCTTTGTTTTGATTTTGGATAAATCGTTTGGTACGTTTACATAGGGCATAGATCACACTCCTTTCTGTACTTCGGGACAATGTGTCCCAAAGTCCGGGATGGTTGGTGTTACTTCATTTCCCCATACAGCCCAGCCGGGCGGGGTCTGCCTGGCAAAGAGCTCCACGCGGGGCAGATCGCCCATCAGGGAAATGATTTTGGCGCGGGCTTCGTCCGGCTTTTTGCTATGGGCTTCAATCGGGGAAATGATGAATTGATGAATGTTGGCAGTCTGCCGCTTTGGATGTCCCTTGGTTGCCAGCAGGCAGATTTCTGCATTGCCCCTTGTCCAGAAGCCAAGGCCGTAAAACCAGCTATCCGCCTTCTTGTTCTTTTTCAGCCAGACGAAAGCAACGCTTTTGTAGGTGAAGCCCCAAGCCTCGATCAGCCGGAGCGCCTCCGGGAGCTGCGGGAAAGTAGCCCATAAAAAGAGTGCGCTGTCCGGGGCTGCAAGATCAGCCACAGGCAACGCACATAACTCCTCAATGCTCATAGTGGGATAATGGTTTTCCGCCGCGCCCTGTACTTTCTTAGCCGAGTAGCGCCAAGGGGGATCGGCGTAAATGATAGAATACTGCTGGATAATTACACTCCTTTCTCGCCAGAACTTTTTACTGCCTGCGCCGCACGAATACGCTCACTGGCTGCGGCATAAAAGGCCGGGGCCGTTTCAAAGCATACAAAGCGACGTTCTGTGTTGATAGCTGCAATCGCGGTTGTGCCGGAGCCCGCGCAAATGTCCGCGACCAATTCGCCGGGGCGGGTATAGGTGCGGATCAGATACTCACAAAGCTCCACGGGCTTCTGTGTGGGATGGATGCCGCCGGACACCGTAGGCACAAAAAGCACATTTCCGGGATAGCGGCGGCCATCGTTGGACTCTGAGCCCTGCCGTTCAAATTTCCCATAGTTGGAGCTTGTACCGCTTCGGGAATGAACACGGGTATATGGCTTGCCGTAAGTAAACTGTGGATTGTAGACCGGGGACTTTTGGTAAAACACCAAGATGTTCTCGGACTTTTTCAGCGGAGCCCGATTTGCATTGAGAAAGCCCGTTCCGCGCTCTTTGTACCAAATCCACTCATAGCGGAGCATGGCGAGGTTGGATGCGCCCAGCACCTTGTCAAAGGGGCACTGTGCGAAAAACAGCACTGCGCCATTCGGCTTGACCGCCCATTTCACCGCCTCCCACAACTCCGGGAGCGGCAGGGGCACATCCCAATAATTCCGGGTTGTGCCGTAGGGCGGATCAGTCAACAGCATATCCACGCTATGTTTGGGCAGGGAGCGCAGGCCCTCAATGCCATCCATGAGAAACAAGCCCTCCTTCGGGACACTTTGTCCCAAAGTGCGGCTATCGGTCATTACGGGCCTCCTTTGCCTTGGCAGGCGCAGGCCGGGCAGCGTTTTCTTTTCCCGCTTGCTTTGCAGCCTCGGCCATCTGCTCCTTGATCGGGGCAGGCCGTACCGCCTGGGCCCGTGCAACAAGCTGTTCCACCGCCGCATGATACGCCTCCACACCAGCCGCATTGATCCGTTCCTGTGTGGCTCGGTCAGGAATCCGAACCGTAGCCCGGTATCCCGTCCGGCTGGCAGGATCAGGTTTAGAGGGAGCGCCGAGGAAAATCCCGTTTTTCCCGTCCACAACCTTAAAATCGTCGATGACCACACCGCCAAAATTGACGCTGGCGAAGCCGATCAGTTTTCCCTGCGGCTCAATCGGGCGGACAGATACCGTGATCGGAACAACCGCCTCCTGCAAGACGGCATCCGTCCGCATTTTTACCGCCTCGTCAATACTAACGCCCTTGACTTCTGCAAGCTCCGCGATGGGAGCATCAAATAGCCAGCGCCGCTCCTCCGTAGCAATCTGCTCCGGGGTCAGCAATACATCGTCGTTCTTACTCAGATAAAATTCCTCCTTTCCGCTTGCCGGAGCAAGCTGGGCGGGGTCGTCCATCAGCTCTTTTCTTTGCAGGACGGCCTCCGTTTCCGCCATAAAGCGGTAAGCGTCCGCTTCAGTAAACTCCTCCGGCGTTTTTCCATTCCATAAGCGCGTTCCATCCGCCCCGTATCTTCTCGGCATAAGCACCTCCTCCTGTTAATGAGCGCCAAAGACACGCTGGGCAATGCTCCCGGTCTTAAAGAGCATGAAGCAAAGCAAAACCGTGTAGCCCACAGTTCCCCAAATCGCCCCGATGGGATCGCCGCTTGTTGCGATGCCTTGAATGAGCACCGCGTAAATTGCAACACATACAAGAATCAGCAGCCCTTGAAAGCCCACGGCAAACAGGGACTTGATGTAGTTTTGCCCGGTGCTGCCAAGCTCCCGGTTGGAAAGCGTAGCAACGGGGATGGGGGCCAGACTGGTCAGCAGATAGATTTCCAGCATCCTGCCATACACCAAAACGAAAATGATAATCCCCATCGCCTTCATCGTAAATCCAATGAGCGCAGACTGCAGCCAAAGCCCCAAAAGCGGCCCCAAGTCCATCGCCTCCAGCGAGGTTTCCAGTTCGGCAAGCATATCCGCCGAAACATCGGTAGAGCCTTGAATGAGCCCGCCTGCCTGCGCGATGACGCTCTGTGACACATCGAACACAGCCATGACGATATTGAATGTATTTGACAGGATTAAGATTGCACAGGCTGTTTTGAACATCCATTTATAGAGGTTCGCAACGTCAACCTCGTGCATATTGTTCTTTTCCAAAAGCATCTGTATGAGCTCATAAGTGGCAACAAAGGTCAGCACCATTCCGGCAATCGGCAGGATCACCGTTTCGGAAAGCTGTCGGATCAGGGAGAAAACCCCGGCGTGCCACGCCGCCGGGGTAGTCCCTACCTGTGCCGCAATCTCTCCGACTTGGGTATTGACGGTATCAAAAAGCCCTTCGAGGTTTCCCATAATCCCGCCAATCAGAAGCTCTTTGAGCCAGTTTGTGAGCCAGTCGGTGAGAAAATCCATAAGCGCCTACCTTAAAACAGGCCAGACAACAGAGGGATCAGTGTGGTGCCAATGACGATGATGCCGCCGCCCGCCATGAGCTGTTTTATCCCCAATTAGGTGTAAAAACTCTGCTCGATGGCGGGCGGCGGCGTACAAAAAATCTATATGGTGTTTTTAAGAGAACCGTCCCGGCGGGACAGGTCAGGCAGTGACCTGTTCCACCTCCGGGATGGGTTTGAGATTAAAATGAATTTCGATAGAAATGTGTCTTGTTTTATCTTCGTCAATGCGTTCATGCACGACGATTTCTTTAATTAAGCGGTTAAGGGTGGCTGCGTCCAGCTCTGTGATGTTGGCGTATTCCTGAATGGCTTCCACCCATTGTTTTGCGTCATTGGCAAGCTGGACTTCATCGGACAGCCGCTTTCTGCCCTCGGACACTTTTGCTTTAAGCTCCGTCTGCTCGGTCTGTGTCTTTTCCAGCATGGTGTTGAAATTCTGCTCACTGATACGCCCTGCAATCATATCCTCATAAAGCCGCATGACCATTTTGTCCAGAACCTCAATCCGTTCCTCGTCCCTTGTAAGGGAGCGTTCCATTGCTTCCCGCTGTTCCCGCTGCTCTGCTTCACAGGTATTGGTCAGGCGGTCGGCAACCGCTTCCCCGTCCATCAGGGCAGCTCTGGCACATTCCCGGATTTTCCGCAGCACATGGCTGTAAAGGGTGTCATAATCAATCCGGTGCTGGGTGCAGTGGTTCTTTCCAAAGGCATTGTAGGTCTTGCAGGAATAAATTTGCTGGGGATGTTTTGCGTTTGTGTAGCGTATCGTCAGCGACTTCCCACACTCGCCGCATTTTATCAGTCCGGCAAACAGGCTGATTTCATTGGTCTGCCCCGGACGCTGGCGGGATTTCAGCTTGTTCTGCACAATATCAAAGCTCATGCGGTCAATCAGCGGTTCATGCTGTTCCTCCACTACAATCCAGTCCTCCGGCTTCTTTTCCCCAATCGTGCCGATTTTGAAACGGTAGTCCTTTTTCTGGGAAGCAATCGCCCCGGTGTAGACGGGATTCATCAAAAGGTCTTTGATAACTGAGAAGTCCCACATATACCGCCCGTTTTCCGGGTCTTTCTTTTCCCATTTGGTGCGGGTATTGCGAAGCCCCCGTTCCCGGTTCCACCATGTGGGGCAGGGGATTTTTTCTTCCTCCAGCCGTCTGCGGATATAGTTCGGACCATGACCGTTTAGGGCATATCCGAAAATCAGCCGCACAATCGGGGCGGTTTCCTCGTCAATGAGCAGATGGTTTTTGTCCTCCGGGTCTTTCCGATACCCAAACGGGGCAAGACACCCGGTAAACTGTCCTTTCTGCGCTTTCAGAAGATAAGAGGAATGGACTTTCTTGGAAATATCCTTGCTGTACATCTCGTTCAGGATATTCTTGAACGGGGCAATATCGTTGTTATCCCGCAGGGTGTCGATACCGTCATTCATGGCGATATAGCGGACACCGTTTCTTGGGAAAAAGTCCTCAATCAAATGCCCGGTTTGCAGATAGTTACGCCCCAGACGGCTGAGGTCTTTCGTGATGACAAGGTTGATCTGCCTGCGCTCAATGGCTCTCAACATTCTCTGTAAATCAGGACGCTCCATATTAAGACCTGTGAAACCATCGTCCTGATAGACTGCCACAACCTCCCATCCCTGCTTTTCGCAGTATTTTTCCAGCATATCACGCTGGTTTGCGATACTGGCACTTTCGCCTTGCAGGTCATCGTCCTTTGACAGCCTGCAATAGACCGCTGCACGATAGCCCCCGGCAAGTGCCTTTCCGATTGTTCTATATTCCATTTCGTTCATCATAGCCATTTACCCACACAATCCAGACGGTATCTGGCTCTTTTGAACCTCATCTTCATTATACTTCAAATCTTTCTTTTTAGCAAGATATTCTTTTGTATTTGTCTTTCTATATTTCTGGGAAATCAGGCTGACGAACACATCGGTTGCGTCCAGTTCCCCGTCAAACACCGTTGTAACATGAATCTCTGTTTTGTTTTTTGCCATAGGCAGTTATCCTCCATACATGAAAATAGCCAGACAGAGGGTGTCGGCAACGAAGTCCGGCAACGGGCTTCAAAAGACCTTGCAAACAATCTCAATCTGGCGATGGTTACTATTTATACTTTTCTTTTATTTTTCTGTTGTTTTGGTTGTCATAGGGGAGAAAAGCCGATAGTTTCGGGATTTTCCCCGGCAACCGGCTCGGCAACGGGATAGCAACAGGGGGTGCAACGGGCTGTCATTTTCAGAATGGAAGCTCCATCTGTTCTGTGACCTCCACAAAACCATCCATCGTTTTTTCAGACGGGTTGCCGGAGTCCGTTGCTGGGTTTTCACGCTCCCAGCCCTTTTGTCTGCCATATTCGGAAAACAGTCTTGGGTTCGGGAAGTACCGCCAGCCGGTAATGCACTGGTTCATAATCTCGTTGATTTCCCGGATTTCCCATTGCTTCGGCTCGTCAAAGGTATGGTTCAAGGCTTCCTTGTAAAGCTGCTTGGAACAGACCATGCTCCCGGTGTACTTATCAAGATACGCCTGTATCATTCCGGCTTTGGTGTCCTCCGGCATAAAATCCCGCTGGTGTTCTTTGAGATACCGTTGCATGGTGGGGCTGAAAGCCAGCTTGAACCTGCCGCTTCGGTAAATCTCCATAGCTTCTGCCCACATCTGCTCGATATAGGCTCTGGAAGCAGCTTCGTCCTCCAAAATGTGAACCTCGGCTTGCTCCGGGTACACCATGACGGGGATAAAGCGGCGGTTGCCGGAACGGTCAAGGGGCAGGAAGTCAAGGGCATTGGAAGTGCCGCCAAACACGCACTGACGGGGGCGGTCTGCCGGGTGGGTTTCATAGGGTATCTTGTAAACTTCTTTCTGCCGGCTTAAAAATGACTTGATTTCCTCAATGCTCTTGGCGTTGGCGGTTGCCATCATTTCCGACATTTCGATAATCCAGTGACCTTGCAGCTTGCGGTACACATTGTCATCGTCCAGCTTCCGCAAATCATCGGAGAACCACTCGTCCCGGACTGCCAGCAGACGGAAGAAGGTGGACTTGCCAGCCCCCTGACCGCCTACCAGACAGAGCATGATTTCAAACTTACACCCCGGCTGAAAGGCTCGTGAGATTGCACCCAGCAGGAACAGCTTCAACGCTTCATAGGTGTAATCGTCTGCGTCAGCCCCCAGAAAGTGCCGCAGACAGAAACGGATTCGTTCTGTCCCGTCCCACACAAGGGCACTTAGGTAGTCCCGGATGGGATGGTACTTGTTTTCATTCGCCACAATCCCGATGGCGTTATCAATCTTTTTCTCATTGGTAAGCCCGTAGGTTTCTTCCAGATAGAGAAGCAGATACTTCATGTCCGTATCGTTCAGGGCGGTGCTTTCTCTGTGGAAGCCGATGGGCTTTATGATGTCCTTGCGGTCAGTTAGGATGTTGTATGCGATAGCCCCGGAAAGCAGAGGGTCACGCTGGAATACGGTCAGGCAGTTCCGGATGCTCTGACGGACACCGCCTTTCTCGGTGGTTTCCAGCCCCGCCTTGATTTCCTCAATGCTCTGGGGCGGCTGCATGGCGTTCATGGTGTTTTTTAGTTCTTGCTGCGTCTGCGGCTGCAAGCTCTGCCATTCGCTGTTCAAGCTGTATCACATCCTTTCCGTAGTCCGTAATCAAAGCCGCTTTTTCCTCTGTCTCCCCGAACAGCAGCACATCCAGCAGATATTCCACTTGTGCTTGCTTCTGTAAGGCTTCCACAAACCGGGGATGAAAGGCTTCCTCCAGGGAGTGCGGGGCGTAGTCCGTTCTCCATGCCATAAGCAAGTGGAGATAATCGGCAAGAATACGGAAACAGCGGTTCTTTGCTTCTTGAAACTGTTCCTCCGGGGATTTCTGCCGGGGCTTGGGCTTTTTTGCCTTTCCCGGCGGTTTCCAGTCCTCATAGGAAAGCCCGAAGTCCTGTGCCAGTTGTACGGCGGCTTCTTTCTTTCCCAGCCCATACAGGGCGGCGGCAAAATCAATCACATCCCCATCCGCACCGCAGCCGAAGCAGTGGTAACGCCGATCCAGCTTCATGCTTGGGGTTTTATCGTGATGAAACGGGCAGCAAGCCATCCCGTTCCGACCTACATGGATTCCATAATGCTCCGCAGCCTGTCTTGTTGTGACGGACTGCTTCACAGCTTCAAATACATTCAAATCTATCCCTCCTTGAAAATAAGAAAAGCACCTGACATTCTCTGATTGAAAATGGCAAGTGCCTGTTAAAGTTCCATATCCTGTTGTCTGTGTTTCGCCTGTGCCGGGGCGGTTCTTTGAGCCTTTTTCTCGTCTGCCTTATCCTGCAAGACTTCCTTGATGGGCTGCTTCTTAGGCGGCTCTTTACTTTCCTCTGTGCCGGGTGTGGCTTTCCGTACCCAGTAGCGGATGTCCCGCAGCTTCTTCAAATCCTCCTGTACCTCGGTCAGTGGTACTTTCAACTCTGCGATTTCTTCCAGAAGCGTTTCCTGCTCCTCTTGCAGCTCCTTTTGGGTACTGTCCTTATCATCTGGGTGCTTGGCAAGGTGGGTGGCGGCTTTTTCATACCGGGCAACCTCCGAGTGTTCCTGTTTGAATTTCTCCTTTGTTTTCTTAAAAAATATCTTCTGGTACTTCTCATAGACAGGCTTACATTCCTTGCAGTCTGTCCGGCTGGCAAGAATCCCGTCAATCACTTTGCTTCGGGCTTCCTTTGGCTTCATCTGACTGCGGTAATCTGCGGCTGATTTCCCGGAAGATTCCAGAAATGCTTCTAAGTCCTCCACAGTGGAAAGCCCCTTTTGCTGGAGATAGGACAGGGCTTCGCTGACTGCCTTTAAGTCCTGTGAAGTCCCCCGATTTTGTCCAGACCTCGTCCAGTCCTTCCGTTCTTCCTTTCGTATCTCCATATATTTCATCAGTAGATTGGGAAGAAGTGTCGCTTCCTCCGCCGCCTTTTGTGCAAGCAGTTCTTTCCGTTTTTCTCCCAGCTCGGTAATCCAGCCTTTGAGGTTTTGGATAAGCTGCCGGATGGACTTCATCAGGCGGTTGGCGGCTCTGATTTCCCGGTTCAGGTTGCCGATGTTCGTCTGGATACCCCGCTTTTCCATCTGCCGGACAGCAGCTCCCTCATGGACAGTAGGGATAATATCAAGCCCCTGTCTGGCATAAGAACGCAAGTCCACACGCTCTGGGCGGTCATTGGCTTCCAGATAGCGGTTCTGGATGACCTCCCATTCATGCCGCCAGATTTCGCAATACTTCTGGTCGTTCCAATCCACCGTATCCTCCTTGTGGCTTTTCCATCTGCCGGACGGAAGTTTTATCCGTTCCCCGTTTTCGTCAAGGTCATAAACCTTGCGGCTCTTGGGAAGCCATTTTCCATGTTCGTCCATTGCCCTCATAGTGAGCATGACATGGGCGTGGGGATTGTGTCCCGGCGGATGGGGGTCATGGATTGCAAAATCAGCAATCATGCCTTTGGAAACAAACTGCTGCTCACAAAACTCCCGGACAAGGACAGCATACTGGTCGGGCGGTATCTCTCTGGGGATGGTCAGCACCCACCGCCTTGCAAGCTGGGAGTTCCATTGTTTTTCCACCGCTTCGGCGGCGTTCCACAAAGTATTGCGGTCTGCATATTCCTGTGGGGCATTTGCCGGGAGCAGGATTTCATTGTGGACGATACCACGCTTTTCCGGGTAGTGCTTCACTTGCTGGTCGTATTCACAGAACAGCTTTTCGCCGCTCTGGTAAGCAGCGGCGGCAACAGCAGACTGCCGCTGGCTGCGCTGCACAATCGTGATTTCGTTGTGTGGACAGGGCATTTCGTGTTCCTCCTTTCGCTAATTGGTGGATGGGGTGGCGTTTTACCACCTCATTTTGGGCAGAAAAAAAGCAGGAGACCTTTTTTCAGATTTCCTGCTCGATGTGCCGCTGTGTGGGCGGCGGGTATTTAGTTGTAAAAGTTCGGGACAAGTTGACCCGATGAGTGAATGATAAATAGAAAATTTGCAAAGACTATTGACATTTTTCCAAAATATCTTTCAGTTGAGCAGTCAACACATCTTCTTGACCGAGAAGCACATCTTTTTCATATACAATGGTATTCCACAGATTGCTGAGTTCTGCGGAAATTTCAGGGCTATCACAAAATTCGTGTGCCACCCAAATATTGCTGGCTATCGCTTCTGGGGCGCCATCAATGGACAGACCTTTATCTTTGATTGTATCAATCGCACGAGAAATATATTTATCAAATTGTGCTGCTCGACTTTCTGTATGTGACTTGTCGCTCACATAGTGTCCAATAAAAAAGGAAATTGCAAATCCAGCGATGATGAACACGATAGTCAATGCTGTACCTATTCTTTTCATACTTCCAACTCCTTTGTCAAATTCAAGAACTATTTTTTATTGCTTCCTATCCAGTAACATCCTGCTCCGATTACCGCTGATAAAAATTCAATTCCTTTCAAATACATATCGTAGTTTGTATATCCGATAATTGGACCAGATAAAACATAAATTATAACAAACACAATAACTGTAACTATTGCTCTCTTAGCAGTGTCCTTCACTTTTATTCCCTCCATAACTTCGACATTGTTGCTATGAAATTTTCTTTTCATCATCTCTCGGTGGTCGGACATAACATAACATTTCTTTTTCACAAGCACCAAATTTTGAGAAATTGGATTTCGCTTCTTTTAGTGTTATTCCATGATTAGAGTCGCTTGGTTCGTTATCAGAAGCAATGAACGGGTCATTCTCCCAAAAACAAACGGGACAGATATACCCACAATCTTCATTTGCCGGAACATTATAGGTAAAATATCCGCAGCAAGGACATTGGTATTTTTTCATATAAACCTCCCGTTTAAGCCTTGACCTCAAATTCCTGATTTATTGCTGACTTCATTATACTTCATTGCCTATCGAAAAGATAGCATATTTTATGAAACTTGTCGGCTGGGAACAGCTTGCAACGCAAGGTGTCCCCAGATGGCAAGTCCACAAAAGGGTAGCTGGCGGCAGCCAGCGCAGGGGAAGCGTAGCGTCCCCTGTATGATTTGGAGCAGACCTTGACTGCGGAAAATCACAGCCCTCCGGCGAGGAGCCTTCGGAGAACGCAATGCACCAACCTTTGGGTGGTGTATAATTGCGCCCTTAGTAAACTAAGGGGTTTCCGGCTTCTCCCGTTCCAGCAGTTTTTTCAATAGTTCCTGCGTGTCCTGCCTGTGAAAAATGAGTTTCAACAACAGCATGACATCATCATCTGTCAGGCGTTCCGGCTCTTGCAGAAAACTTTCCAGCATACCGCCACGAGTACAGAGCCGGTGCGTCCGTTCCTTTCGGGTAAGCTGCTTTAACTGGTGCTGCAATGCCTTTTCATCATTGATGGCTTTCCGCAGTTTCTTTTCGCTTTTCTCCAACTCCCGGTTGAGCTTTTCCAGCTTTGAGGTATCAGGCAAGGGCAGCGTCCTCCTTTCCCGGTATCAGCACATAAATTCTATTCGGTTCTCCCACGCCCTGACGCACCCGCATGATAAGTCCGGCGGTTTCCAGTTCATTCAGAGAACGCTTGACCGTCATGGGACTGCGGGACAGGACTGCGGCAATGGCTGTGACAGGGAAGCAGACAAACAGGATTCCGTTCTCGTCCTCCTGCCCTTTGGATAGCATAGCGTCCAGCATCCGGCAGTACATGACCTTTGCGGTGCTGCTGACTGGAAATCCTGTCAACGCTCTGGGAAAGGGCATACAGGGCGGCAATGATGTGTCTATCGTCATAAATTCAAAATTCATTCTGTGTGTTCCTCCTTTTTCTTTGCTCGTTTGGATAAATAACGGGGGCAGTCAACCACAACCGCCCGGAAGCTCTGCTTGCACCCATGCTGGCATTTCCGGCATAATTCGTTGTAAGTGACACGCCCCCGGTCATTGAGGTAAAAGGAAAGCTCATGCTTCCTCTTTTTGCTCATTCTCGGCATATTGCGCTTCCTCCCGTTTTAGTGTATGGTTTCGGGGCGATTTTCGGCAAAAACATAGCCATAGAGCCGCTTAAAATCTCCCGAAGTATCAGCGATAGGGTAGACTGTCCCCCTATCAGATTGTCGTGTTTCGGTATCATCTCGGTGTCAGTTCGCCAGTTCTCCCCGGTGTCGTTCCTCCCCTGAATCTCACAGCGGCGTATCGCTCCCTTTGGTACGCTCGTTTCGGTCAGGGTTCCTCCACATCCCTGCCAAAAGTCATGGCGCTACATCGCTGGGGAAGCATATCCCACACAGGCTGGTCATTCGATTGGAATAATCCATCGATGAACTACCTGTATCATAGAACATTTTTGTGCCCTGTGCCGTATGTCCACAAAGTAGGAATTAAGGGTAAAAATCAGAAATTTCCACGATTACGGAAAGTGTGATATAATCCAGATAAGCGGCAGCAATGAAACCGTTGGAAAGGAGCGTGCGCCCATGAAAGGAGCAACAAGCATACAGGAACGCCTTTGGGAACTCCGCAAGGACAAAGGCTTAAATCTGGAAGAACTATCAAAGCTGACGGGCATTTCCAAATCAGCTCTTGGAAGTTATGAAAAAGAGGATTTTAAGGAAATCAATCATGGCAACCTTATCACGCTGGCAGACTTCTATGGGGTTTCCGTTGATTATCTGCTGTGCCGGACAGAGAACAGGGAGCAGATCAACACACCATTGACGGAGCTGCATTTGAATGATGAGATGGTTGCACTTCTGAAAAGCGGTCGGATTAACAACCGTCTGCTCTGCGAACTTGCCACCCATAAGGACTTTATCAAGTTTCTTGCGGATATTGAGATTTATGTGGACGGGATTGCTACCATGCAAATCCAAAACCTCAATGCCCTTGTTGATACCGTCCGGCATGAAATCATTGAACGGTATCGCCCCGGCGAAGATGACCCGCATTTGAAGGTGCTGCAAGCTGCCCATATCAGCGATGATGAGTATTTCAGCCACATGGTTCTGGATGACCTCAACCTGATTATCCGGGATATTCGGGAAACCCACAAAAAGGACAGTGAGAGTGCGCCCCAGACCACCGTTGCCGATGAACTGAAAGAAAATCTGGAAGCGGTCGAAAATTTCAAGGGCAGCCGTTTGGAAAAACTGGCAATGCTTTACTGCAAGCAGCTCGGTATCAACTACAAAAATTTATCGGAAGAAGAATTTCGCTGGCTGATTCGGATTCTCCAAAAATCAAAGAAAATGGGAACGCCTATCAGCCAGAGGAAAAAACGGTAAAGAAAAACCGCTGTTGCATGGTTGTGTTGGCTTCCATGTAGCAGCGGTTTGTGCTGTGGTTATTCAGTTGAAAGTTTAGTTCGGTAAACTGTAGCTTTCGGTTATAGATTTACAATCATAATATATTCCTCATTATTTTCATCAGCAACAGTAAATCCCACTTTCTCGTACATCTTGACTGCATAATTACTTTTCTGAACGGATAAGGATATTTTTGAATATCCAGCCAATCTTTCTACCTGTAATAGTTGTTTCAATAATGAAGTCCCAATGCCTAATCCTCTGTATTTTTTGTAGACAGACATAGCAAGCGATGGAGTATCATTATCAATGTGTCCATAATCATTCATAATTCTTACCCAAATAGCTCCTATCACATTTCCCTGCATTTCTGCAACTAAGGCTTTATCGTGTTTTCGATTTCCAAACTCAACGATATATTCTTGTAATTCTGGACATTCTATTACTGATTTAGGTGGCGGTTCAATTCCTTCTGGAATATAAATCGCTTCGTACAAAAAATCACTTAATAAACAGTATTCTTCACTTCTCATTTCTCGTATTATATAGTCCATAATTTCACTCCAAAGTCCGATTTTACTTAACAATATGTGCTGTGATAATTGTATAACTATATGAATTGATAGTAATTTTGATATTTTCAACTTCGCAATACCAATTTTTACCCTGTTTGTATATATTGCAATTTTTATCTAACACCTTATTTTTGCAATACTCAACAACATCTGCTGTATCTATTTTTAGGTTTCTTTTAATTCTATCAATTCCCATTTCGGTTGTATGAACTTTATCAATATTATCAAGCAATATCTTTTTATCTTCCATTCTTTCTTTTCCTCAACTTCTAATTTACTTATTTCTTCTTTTTCGGTTTTGGAGCTGGTAATTCCTCATACATAGCATTAAACAAGCCTGCTAAAAAATTCTTATTATCAACTTCATCTACCAACAACATCTGTTTTGCTCCCTCATAGGGTAATTCATACGGAGCTGTCGGTATATAACTAATTGCTGCTTTCACTGGTTTAACAAGCAATCTATCATCATAAATACCGCCTACAATCTTGCCACGATAATAAATGATAAACTCTCCCATCATAGCTCGATAAGTAATTTCTTCTAAATCGGATAACTGTCCTAAAATAAATTCTAAAAATTCTTTACTGGACGCCATGACTTCACCTCAATTCTGATTTATTAAACTTCTCTTATCGGGAAGTACAGATAGCCCTTTCCTGTTGCCGGGTCGGTATAATCATGAACTGCTCCGACCAGAGAAATACCATCCTCATTCATTTGTCCAATGGTTTCTTCAAACACTCCCTTATGGTTTTCAACAACTATATACTCATAATCTGGTATTATCCATTTTGTCCATCCATCAGGTGCTTCTGCATTATCAACACATTCCACTCCTGCCAGATACAAGCCTTTGCTAAAGCCATCTTCCCACGGTTTAAATGAGCGAGAAATATCAGACATAGCCCCCCATATTCCCACAATGCCACCGTTTGCGTCTTTCTTTGCCAGATGTGCAACTTCACCAAAATGACTATTCGCATCATCCCACAATTTCTGAATAAATCCTTCGCCGTCTAATGTTGAACCTTCTTTTCCAATGACGACAAAACTTTTCTTTATCACTTTAACCATTCCATACCACCTCAAATAAACTATTCATTCCTAATATTAAAACCAACTTGGTCTTTCTTCCCTAAATTCGGGTTGGTCGCTATGCTCATAAGGATTATAATTATTCAAATTACAACCAAACTCTTTCAATGACTTTATTTTATCATCCTTTGTCCATTCAACCAGAGAAATCCCATCAAATTCCTCTATATTCCCATTGTTCATTTCATTTTTGAAATACCATTCTACAATCGTAGTATTTTCCTTGTGGAAGAATTGTTTAATTTCCCAAACAACGACTTTGCCACGGGTATTCCATTCCTGAAACCAGTGTTTTACGATTTGACGATTATTATATTGAGGACTCCAACTTTCAGTATAAATTACATCTTCCGTAAAAATATTATCAATACCTAAATCCTGTTTTGTAAGCCACATTTCAAACCACAATTGAATAATTTTTTCTCTTTCATTCATGATTCAACACCTCACTAACTTTCGATTGAATAAAAAATCACTCTATCCATACCGTTATGAATAAATCATCTCATGCAAAACAATTTCTTCTGCCCGGTTGTGAATGTTATTGCAACGCTGCACCCATTCCATTTGACAGGTACGCTTCAATTCCTCGGTCACGCCCTCGGCAGCTTTCATCTGCTCTATGATGGTGTCTAATCGTTCCTGTGCCTGTTCGTTCAGGTCTGCAAGATATGTCCATAACTCCCCGGTCAGTGTCAATGTGTTCAATCGGGCTGGGTGGACTTCTCTTAAATATTCCCGGTGCATCCGTCCATACTTTCCGATGGGGCGGTGTTCCTCCGGCAGCTTCAAGTCTGGGATGTAGTAATCTCCAACAAGGATACAATCAATTCCGTTTTCCGTTATTCTTGGTTTTAATTCGCTCATGTTCCTTACCTCCTGTGGAAGCAGGCTCGTCTGGTACTAACTCAATTACATCAGTAATCTCACAATTCAGCGTTTCGCAGATACGGGCTAATGTGTCCATGCTGATGTGCTTTCCCTCTTTACTCATGTTGGCAATCATATTCGTTGTCATACCAGCGGCAAGCCTTAAATCCTCTTTCCTCATATCACGCTCTAACAGTGTGTGCCAGAGTGGTTTATAGCTGATGTGCATATTTTTCCTGCCTTTCTATCCATACCACCGGGGCGGCTGCCCCGGCAGGAACTTTTCTCTTATTATAACACCAATCTTGTGTAATCACAATTTATTCTTGTAGCCTGCCGCTAATACCGTCTGGATTGTGCTTTTCCTTTCTTTTTGTTCCCTTTAATTAGCCATGAACTGCTTCATGCCCTGGGACTTTGCTGATATGCGATAAAGAAGTAATAGAAGTGTAAAAAATTTTGCCGTTCCTATCCGGCACTTGCGCATTGTGTCGGATAGGTCGGGCATTATTCGTCGGGAAGTTCTACCTTGCCGACAAAGCTGTAATAAATATCAATGTCCTGTCTGCGTGTGCCGTTCTCGTCATAGCTGCACTCATGGACAACGATTTTTTCAATAAACTCCCGCAGCAGGGTATGGGTCAATTCCTCAAAGCTGGTGTACTTGCGGACAACTTTCATAAACTTTTCCGCATTAACCGTGGCTTCCTGTGCCTTTGCCAGTTCCGCTTGCAGTTCGGCGGCACGGCACTTGACCTGTTTCTGTTCGGCTTCATAGTCTGCGGAAAGTTCCGCAAAGCGTTCATCAGAAATACGCCCGGTCACACTGTCCTCATAAAGCCGCTTGAAGATAGCGGACAGCTCCGCAATCCGCTTTTCGGCTGCGTCCAGTTCCTTTCGCTTGGCAGCGTTGCGGCGTTTGCCGCCGTCCTCGTTCTGCTCGATCAGCAGCTTCATAAACTGCTTTTCATGCTTGGCTGCATAGCTTGTCACTTTCCGCAGATTGGCGGTCACACCCGCAGTCAAAAGGTCGGTGCGGATAAAATGTGCGGTGCAATCGTGGGTACGCTTCTTGTAGTTGCCGCAGATGTAGCAATCCTGTTTTCGGGTTTTGTTCTCGTATCTCTGCTGATAGAGGACGCTCCCACAATCGGCGCAGAACAGCAAGCCGGAGAACAGACCGACTTCATCATAGCGGTTTGGACGCTTGCGCTGCTTGCGTAATTCCTGCACACGCTCCCATGTGGCAAGGTCAATGATTGGCTCATGGGTATTCTCGAAAATGACCTGTTTTTCTTCGGGATTTTCCACGCTTGATTTGACCTTGTAGGACACTTTCTCGGTCTTGAAGTTTACCGTATGCCCCAGATATTCCTTGCGTTCAAGGATATGGACAATCGTGTTGGTCGCCCACTTGTAGGGATAATCGGGGTAGTAACGGCGTGTGCTGCCTGTCCTGCGGTATTCCAATGTACCCGGTGTTGGGATTTGCTGCTCGGTCAATACACGGGCGATTTTGGTCGGACCGTTCCCGGCAAGGCACAAGCTGAAAATCTGCTTGACGACCGGGGCAGCTTCTTCGTCCACGATAAAGCGTCCGTCCTCGCCTTTGAGATAGCCATAGACCGGCTGACTTGTGATAGGCTTGCCACTCATGCCTTTGCTGCGGAAAACTGCCTTGATTTTCTTGCTCGTATCTCTCACCATCCATTCGTTGAAGATATTACGCAGAGGGGCAAAATCATTGTCGCCCTGTGCGCTGTCCACTCCATCGTTGATAGCGATAAAGCGAACGCCCCTTTGTGGGAAAATCATGTCCGTATACATTCCCACTTGGAGATAGTTTCGCCCTAATCTCGACATATCCTTGACAATGACCGTTCCGACTTTCCCGGCTTCAATATCCGCAAGCATGGCTTGAAAACCGGGTCTTTGGAAGTTCGCACCGGAGTACCCATCGTCCGTGTACCATTGGAGATTGGTAAAGCCGTTCTGTTTTGCATAGCTTTCCAAAATACGCTTCTGATTTTGGATGCTGTTGGACTCGCTGTCCATATTATCGTCACGGCTCAGTCGGCAGTAGAGAGCGGCTGTGCCGAGTTCGTGTTTTTTGCTCGACTGTTTCATATAAACCTCCTCTCTGGCAGTCAAGCAAGAGGTTTCTTATTCTATCTATATTATACCTCGCCCGACCGCCCATGTTAAGGATGTCGATGGGAATCGCTATGCCAGCATAGCAATCCGTAATGTGCCATTTTCTCGCCCCGTTGGGGCAACCGAAAATGATGCACAAAAAACTTCATGCACGAACACAAATCAAAAATGGATGTGCCGCCGACGCATGAAGTTTTATACCGGCTCCAAATCAGCCAGCATCAGCTTCAAAAGGATGTCACGCATCAGTTCTCCCGTTTCCTTGTAAACAGGCGTGACGATAAAGCGGATCTTTCCAATGTAGTACACATATTCTTCCGTGGCGGGCTTCTCAGTCATGGCGTCCTCCTTTCCCAGATGCAAAACACAATGCGCGTTCCCCGTTGTCTGCTGGGGAAAGCGAACAGGCCAGCGCTCCGAGCGCTGGCCTGCGGCTTATGACCTTGGGACGAAATGTCCCAAGGTGTTTTTGAAAGGCGGGAGCGCCGCACCCGCTCCTGTTGGCCTGTCATAAGACAGCTCATATACAATGCGGCGCTCCCTCACAGTGGACAGCGACGATCCGTGACGAAGCATCAACTACCTTGCTGCGGAGAGGTTGAAACTACCTCTCATATACCAATGACAAAAATCGGGCAAATGGAGCCTCACTTACAGAACTTTTTTCAAATATTTTTCATAGCAGCCATGCCGCGCTTTACCGAACGCCGGACAACGCTTTTGTCGACGCCCTGCTCCCGGGCAATTTGGCGGTAGCTCTTACCGAGGATCAGATGCGCCTCCACCCGGACGCCCTGCACCTCCGGCAGAGAGTTGAGGGCGTTCCAGAGGTGGACAAACAGCTCCAGGCGATCCAGAAGTTCCTGCGGCGTCGGCTCATGCAGACAGGCCGAGTATTCGATCCCATCGTCACAGTCGAGGGAATACTGCGCCTTGTTGCGGGTCGTGCGCCGCTGATGGGCTGCCTCATACAGCTTGTCCGCCTTCAACTCGGCGGCCACTTCGTCGGAAACTTCGATGTATTCATCATGGGTGTACCAAGCGTAAAAGTCCTTCAGATTGATGG
>NZ_JAJEPW010000049.1:0-23482 GCF_020687045.1 Brotocaccenecus cirricatena | reverse complement strand
TTGTCGCCCTGTGCGCTGTCCACTCCGTCATTGATAGCGATGAAGCGGACACCTTTCTGTGGGAAAATCATTTCCGTGTACATTCCCACTTGCAGGTAGTTTCGCCCTAACCTCGACATATCTTCTTGTGTCAAGTAGGGACTAAAAAAATTTTGAGAATTTACAAGCCGTTCATAGGTGGACAACCACCCGTGAACGGCTTGCGTTTTCTCTACGCTCTTGTGCCGTTCTTTGTGCGACGCTTCTTATACGCCGCCGCAAATGCCTCCAACATCGGAGTGACCGGAAGCTCGTTGTCAGGCTTGGACAGATACTCGAACCGGATGCCGTTCTCCCGGAACTTTCGCTCAAACCTCATGAAAGAGGAAGTGTCCCGGCTGATTCGCGAGGTGTCGCGGGTGAGGATCGTACCGATGTCCTGACGCTTGGCTTCGTTCAGCAGGAAGTTCATGATACCTTCCGTATGGACGCCGGAGATGCCGTCTGCCGCCACAGCAGCAGCCACCTCATAGCCTTTGTCCTTCGCATAGCGTTCCAGCTCTTCCCGCTGGTCTGCTGCCGCAAGCTGATCCGCACAGGCAACGCGGATATAAAGAAATACTTTCATTTGGCTTCTCCTTCTGATGTAGTGAGGAAGTCCTTGAACTTCCAGACGATTTCTATGTTGTCAAGATCGTAAATGTAGACCGCAGAAATGAATGCGTGGGTCAGCTCATAGGTCAGAGCTTTGCAGTCGGCGTACTGTTCGCAGACCGCATCCAGCTTTTCATCTGAACAGGCGGTCTCGGAGTCAAGCTCCTTCATCCGCTCGTGACTGCGCTGGATTGCTCCATCGTTTTCAGCAATCTTCACATCCGCTGCCGCCTTCTGCTGAATGTACGCCTCCTTCGTGATGCTTCCGGCTGCATACTTCTCGTAGAGCCTCAGCTTGGACGCCTTGTGCTGCTCGTTCTGCTTTTGCAGAGTGCGGATTTTATCAGCACATTCCTTGATGGCAGATTTTCGCAGATCACCGACTTCGCGGTTCTGTATTGCTCCCTTCTGTGCCAAAGCAAGAAACTGAGTAAGGGCATGGAAGACAACCTTCTCAATATCCATTTCCGGAAAGCTCCTGCCAACCGGACAGTCTGTGTTTCCGTTGTTGACCGAGTGAATGCACTGGAAGTATCGAATGCCAGCCTTGTTCTTTCGGCGTGTCATAGCACGTTTACAGTTACCGCAGCGGACGAGTCCCTTGAGCGGATAGTCATGCTGCTTGCGCGTGGGATTCCGTCCTCCGCCTCGAATGACCTTCTGAGCAAGCTCAAAGTCTTCCTTGCTGATAATAGCTTCATGCGTTCCTTCTACGATAATCGGCTCATTGACAACACGCTTTTTTGAGCCGACACCGCAGGACTTCATTTTGCGGCTGACCAGTGTTCCGGTGTAAACAAGGTTTTTGAGGATGTTATAGACCATCACGGTTTCCCAACTGATTTTCTCGCTCATGTTACTGAACTTCTTCTTGTCGGGATGCTTGCTCTTGAAGTATTGCCCCGGCGTCGGGATGCCTTCATCATTCAGGCTGCGGGCGATCTGAGAGGTGTTGCTGCCTTCCAGCGCCTCGCGGAAAATACGACGGATCACATCAGCCGCCTCCGGGTCTACGGCAAGTTTGTTCCGAATGGTGGGATGCAGGACGTAGCCGTATGGGGCGTAGCCACCGACATACTTGCCCTGCTTCATCATCTGGATTTTTGCCGATGTGGTCTTTACGGAAAGGTCTTTGCTGTATGCGGCGTAGATGATGCTGCGCATAACCACTTCCAGACCGCCCGTTGTGCCTTTGTAATCGTCGCTGTCATAGCCGTCGTTGATGGAAATAAAGCGGACGCCCATGAATGGAAAAGTGCATTCCAGATAGTTTCCCGTTTCAATGTAGTCACGAGAAAAGCGGGAAAAGTCTTTGACGCAGATCAGATCGATTTCGCCGCGCTTGACCTTCTCCATCATCTGCGTGAACTGAGGACGGTGAAAGTTCGTGCCGGTATAACCGTCATCCGCAAACTCAGACCGCTGACAGTGAGACAACTCCGGATGATTGTCGAGAAAGCGATTGATGAGCATACGCTGGTTGCCGATGCTGTCACTTTCCGCCTTGCTGCCATAGCCGGTATCTTCATCAGCCATTGAGAGGCGGATGTAGATGCCGATGTTGTATTCCTTGCTCATTTACATCGCCTCCTGTACTTCCTTGATACTCTGAACGGTCAGAGCGTAAATATCGCCGTATTTCATGACCAGCTCGATTGAGCCGTCCTCATGGACTTTCACAAGCTCTACGGACTCGTCAACTAACTCCTGAGAGAGCATCGTTGCACCGCTGACGGATTTCATCAGCGTGAGCCACTTGTTGTCCTCGGACATTGCCTCGGCAAACTTTACCTTCCGCTGAACCGCTTCATCCAACCGCCGGGAAAGGTTAGCATACTGCTCATCGTAGGCTTTCTTGGCAAAGACGTATTCCTCTTCATCGAGAATGCCTTCTGTGAAGTCCTCATAGAGCCGAGTACGCTTCTTGGAGATGCCGCTGAGTTTCAGATTCAGGCTTGTGATGAGCGCATTCTGCTGATCGCGGATGCTGCGTTCGCCTTCACTGTTTCTCAGTTTGGCAAGCAGCTTGTCGTAATTGAGAGCCGCCTTGACTTGAAGCTGGATCGCCGCAAGCACATCGGCTTCGAGCTTATCCTGCCGCGTATAGTGCAGCGTACAGAGGTTGCCGCGCTTGACGGATGAACTGCACTCATAGAAGGCGTACCATGCGCCGTCCTTGCGCTTGTCAACGCGCTTGCGATGGAAGTAGAGCTTTTTGCCGCAGTCTGCGCAGACGATTTTGTCTTCAAAGAGATTGATCAGCGTAGCGCGGATTTCTTCCGTGCGCTCCATCTTCTCAACCCTTGTCCTTGCAGCAGCGTTCCGCATTTCTCGTACCTTCTGGAAGTCCTCACGGGAGATAATCGCCTCGTGAGTATTGGGAAAAACAATCCATTCCTCACGGTCAATGTGCTGATTCTTGACGCCCTTGTAGATGGCGTTCAGCGTCCGTCCGAGAACGGTATCTCCGACGTAATGGGGATTATCCAGAATGGTAGTCAGTGAAGATTTGTTCCAAATCTTCTTTGCCGTAGCATTGCCTGTGCGGACGCCGACCTGATACTTCTGAAACTCCGGATTGGGCGCGTTCATTGCATCAAGCCGGTCTGCAATCGCAGGAAGAGACAGCCCTTCAATCTTCCATTGGAAAATCTTCCGGACAATCGGTGCGGTTTCCTCATCGAAGACCATATTGCTGTGTTCTTCATCCCAGCGATAACCATACGGGAGATTGCGCTTCTTGAACTCTCCACTTTCCATCTGTGCCTTGAGCGCAGTAGAAACCTTGCGGGAGATGTCCTTCGAGTAGAGGGTGTTGATCATGTTTTGTAGAGGGATGATGAGACTTTCGCCGGAGCCGTCCGCATCAAAGTTATCGTAGTTTTCCTTGATGGCGATAAACCGAAGCCCGATCTGCGGAAAGACCCGTTCCAGATAGGTTCCTGCCTCGATGTAGTCACGCCCGAACCGGCTGAGATCACGAACCACAAGGCACTTGATCCTGCCGGTGCGGATGTCGTTCATCAGACGGTTGAACTCCGGTCTATCAAAAACCGTACCCGTTCGTCCGTTGTCCACATAGGTATCTATCAGATTCAGGTAGGGACGCTCTGCAATGTAGGACTTGCAAATCTCAATCTGATTTGCGATGACATCCACCTTTTCAGACTTGCCGCTGTTTTCAACGGAAAGACGGGCATAGATGGCTGTTGAGAAGACCTCGGAAGAGACAGATTCGATAACCGGCTCTTCGACTGCAATTTGTTTTCTGCTTTTTCTTGCCATTTGCTCATCCCTCCTTTATACGGCAATATCCAGTTCATCGGCATAGCCGAGAACGTATTCAAGCGTCTGCTGGTATTCGTCCCTGTATTTGAAGACAATTTCGATTGCATGGTTTTCGTGAATCAGAATGCGGTCAACAAGGGACATCAGCACACGGCGGTTCAGCTCTTCGACGTTTTCATACTGCTTGAAAAGCGTTACCCAGTTTCGTTCGGTTGTGCCGGTTGTCACCGCCTGCTTCATTTCTTTTTTGACCCGCAGAAGCGCGTCCTGCTTGTTCTCAATGGTTTTGGTGTAGCTGTTGCGGAACTCAAAGTATTCCGATTTATCAATGACGCCGCCGATGAAGTTCTCGTAAAGCCCCAGCTTGAGCTTTTGATACCGCTCAATCTCTTCCTCGATTTTTGCAATCTGGGCTTCGTAATTGAAAGCCTTACGGCTCTGAGACGGAAGCCGCTCTATCATCGCAAGCGCGTGTTCCAGATTGATGACAAGCTCGATCTGGTCATGAATAGCACGGAAGACCTTCTCTTCAACCTCTTTTGCGGCGATGCTGTGCGGGCTGCACGTCCGGCTGTGCTTATTGGTGGAGCAGACGTAGTAGATATACTTTTTTGTCTTCGACGGGACGGTCTTGCGGATCATTGGCTGCTGACAGTCTCCGCAGAACAGGAAGCCGGAAAACAGATGCGCCTCGTCCTGATCGGGTGAACAGCGCATATCTCTCTGCATCATGACCTTGACCGCCATGAAGTCCTCGTAGGAGACAAGAGCTTCATGCGCATTTTCAACCTTGACCCATTCGGATTCATCCTTGCTTTTCACGACGCGGACTTTGTAGTTGGGAGTGCCGCGCTTGCCCTGAGCCAGAACGCCGATATAAACCTCGTTGGTGAGAATACGCTGGACGGCTTTGTATGTCCATTTTGCGGTATCGCCGGTTTTGAAGACGGTATCAAACTTCACACCGGCGGAATGCTTGTATTCCATTGGGGACAGGACGCCCATCTGGTTCAGACGCTTTGCAATGCGCCCAATGGAGAAGCCGTCCTTGTACATGGAAAAGATCATCTGCACATATTCGCTGACCGCTTCATCCACGATGAGCTGGTTTTTGTTCTCCGGCGATTTCATGTAGCCGTAAGGTGCGAACGAGCCGACAAACTCACCGCTCTTCTGCTTGACTTCCAGACTGCTTCGGATTTTCATGGAGATGTCCTTGCAGTAAGAATCGTTAATCAGGTTTTTGAACGGGATAACAAAGGAGTCGGACTGCGGATCACCGGTCAGACTGTCATACGCATCATTGATTGCGATGAAGCGTATGCCGAGCTGCGGGAATATCTTCTCAATGTAACGTCCGCCGTCGATGTAGTTTCTTGAGAAGCGGCTGAGATCCTTGACCACAATGCAGTCAAGCGCACCCTTGCGGATTGCCTCTTCCAGCTTTTTGAACTGAGGACGATTGAAGGAAACGCCGCTGTAACCGTCATCCACAAACGGCTCACAGACAAGCTCCAAATCCTCATGTCTTGCGATATAGTCCTCGCAGATGGCTCTCTGGCTGGCGATGGAGTTGCTTTCTACTTTGTCTCCATCCTCACGGGACAGACGGCAGTAGATCGCCGTGCGGTAAACCTTGTCTGGCATAAAAATAACCTCCGTTTTTCTGTTTGGTGTGGTACATCAAATCAGAAAGACGAAGGCTTGCTTCAACTCTTATGAAGAGGAACACGAAAACGCCACATGACCATCAAGGCAAGCGGCTTAATCCGTATTCTTCTTTTTTTGACCGATTTCATTATACCACAGGCTCAATCGCTTGTCCATAGAACCGGGTGAAAAGATTCAGACTGTTCATAAATCAAAGACCTCTCAGATAGTGTTCCAGACAATCTTCCATTGTCGTGTCCGTCTCGGCGAAGCTGATCTTCACCACTGTCTTCCCGTCCAGATAACAGTAGGGATTTCTGATCTGCTTGATGAACTCCCTCAGCCTGTCCTCTCGCGGTGCCGCAGGATCAAGCCGGATGCTGCTTCTCTGAACGAGTGTGCTACGGTCAACCGTTTTCGGGCTGACGTTTTTCATTGTTTCAATGCCCATCATATTCTAAGCACCTCCTGTTTCGTGGAATTATTCAGGACAAAAGGATATGGCAGAGCATCTTGTGAAGACACTCTGCCACATAGTTTTCATCCTGAAACTATATAGTAAGTTTCTTTTGGGTTTGTTTCATTGTCCGGCATATTTGCAGCTCGCGCCCCTGCCAGAAGAACTTTGCAGTTCCGGGAATGCTGCGGACTACCAATGGTCAATCGGTATCATGGGACTCTCACCCCTCCGAGGATCGCTCCGAGCCGCCCCTTCAAAGAAAAGACGGAAGTATCATTATACCCGGCATCTGCATCGTCGCAAGCAGCCGCACCACACGACTGTTATAGCTCTCCGGTGGTCGCTCACTCCCTTTCGGGAGGTCTTGGCGTCGGAAGCTGTGTTGCTTCGCAGAAGCGGAAAGATCCGCAGCACTGAACTATTCAGTTTTCAAGGAACAGTGAAGTGGTCTGATTGACCCTTTCACTTTACAACGGACATCTTTTTGCCGTTTGTTGAGTACCGCTCAAAAAAATTTTTGAAATTTTTTCTGCACCGCTGCTTTGAGGTCAAATGCAGCTCTGATGCCGATGCCTTTCCTTCGGGCAAACTCTCGAAGAGTCAGTCCTTCACGGGTCATCGCAAGATACAATTCGCGCTGCTTCTCGGTCAGAATGGAAAGAAGCTCCTTCTCTTTGAGGGCGGTGATCAGTTCCTCCATGCAGTCGCGGGAGTCTGCCAGCCATGCAGCGGACTTCACATCGTCCTCCGGCATAGCGTCGAGAGACAGTACAGAATCAGAAGACTTTTCTGCACTGTCCTCATCCTCGGAGGTGCTGTCAGAGCCATACGAGCGCCTGATCCGCTTTTCCTCTGCGCGAAGGATTCTCATAACCTTGCGGTCAACCTCGGAAACTTCGCCGGTTCGTTTCACGCGCACCATGCACTTGCCGTCCTCCGTAGTCCAGAGGTCGTAATCGAACGCGATAGGGGTCTTAGGGATTTTCATTGTTCATCCTTTCCGCTGCGCGGGAGCAGCGGGAAGGGTGAAGACAGAAAAAGAGCCGCATGACGGTGAGGTTTGAATCCCATGCCGATAAAACAGAGTAATTACACTCTGTCTCATGCGGCATTAGGATGACTTCACCTATCAGGCGGCTCCACAGCTCAGCTATGACATATATTTTATTTTAGAACAGAGGCTTGTCCTCCGGTTCTTACTTGGTACGCGGGCGCAGTCTTCTCATGTTCAGCACATCAAAGACTGTGATCCGCCCGCATTTCTTGCACTTGGATTCTACATGACCCCTCGTGTCCTCGTAGACAGCAATGGCATTATGCTGACAATAGGGACATTTCAGGTATCGGGGCTTCTGCTGGGAAATGGCAACTCTTGCCTTGCGGATTTTTTCGATCAGCTCCGGCGTCGGTTCCTGAACCCGAATAGATGCTCTCTTCATTACCACACCTCCAATGGGTCAACATACTCACTGAATGGACGATCTACCATGTAGCCGAGCTGACGAAGACGGATAGACGCCGTTGTCTTGGAGACACCGAACAACCGGCAGAAAAGGCGCAGCGTTAAGTGATCACCATACGAATACCTCCCCTCGTAATTGATCAGCGGCGTTTCTGCAAACCGACGCATTGCCAGGTCAACCTCTTTTTGAGGAAGCAGGATCGCCGCGCCCAAGACATTTGCTTGCCACTCGTTCCAGTCCTCGCGGGTTTTCAGCTCTCGCGGCGTATAGGCTGTCCGTGCGGAATATTTCATTTCGCAGGACGCCTTTACCTCTTCCGATTCCAGTTGGAAGAGAATCTGATGGGCGCACTCGTGGGCAAGGGTAAATCTGCGCTTGGCGCAGAGCCGCTGCACGTTGCCGGATCGAATGAAGCTCTCGTCCAAGATGACCTGATTACGCTTCAAAGCCAGTGTGCGCGTAATACCAAGTTCCGTGATCTTGTACTCAGTGTCGGCATAGGCAGTGACACCGCAGATGCTTCCGTCCGGCGAGAGACGGGCGAATGATACGCGAAGACCGAGATAGTTCTTTGCAAACTGATCAATGGGTGTTGGCAAAGCTGATCGGTCGGGCTTGTCCGCCTCATCCCCGAAAAAGAATCGGTTGAAGTCCTTCGTTGTTGAGGCTGCAATTTCTTCAAGTTGGCGCTGGGATAAAATCATGAGCAGTTGTCCTCCTTTGCTTCGACGAACCACTTGTCTCCTTCGTGGAAAAGAAATGACTCCTTTCCGCGAATCTGAACTGTGTAACGGATGCCTCCGCCCCCAACCTTTTTGGATGTGGCGCG
This sequence comes from Brotocaccenecus cirricatena, assembly GCF_020687045.1. Taxonomy (NCBI): domain Bacteria; kingdom Bacillati; phylum Bacillota; class Clostridia; order Eubacteriales; family Oscillospiraceae; genus Brotocaccenecus; species Brotocaccenecus cirricatena. Next base: position 15,159 of record NZ_JAJEPW010000049.1, on the reverse strand, counting down.
GCATTTGTATAGAATCTGGTCGATTTGAAAGATTACACCGTTGTCCCACCAGATAAGGCGAGGGAGGATTGCCCCCTCCTTGTCCACATCCAGCGTAACCGGGACGTATGCTTTTCTGTACTGTGTAGCCATTTCTGTTTTTCTCACTCCTGTTCCCTCATACCGGTGTATGCCGGTACGGATGATCTTCGGCAGCATAAATGCCTGTCCATTTGAACTGCTCAAAAGATGTAACTTTTTCGTGTACAACTACTCATGCCCCTTGACAGGATGAGCAATTCAGGATATACTATGAGTAGTTGGATTGCTCAGTCATTATTATACGCACTTCAAGTGCCTTTGTCAATAGACTTGCGCAATTTGATGTCGCAAACTTTTTGTGAACAGGAGTGATTACCAAAATGACGTTTGGAGAGAAATTCAAGGCTGAACGGGAGAAGCGGAAGCTGACCCAGCAGGAAGTAGCCGATGCACTGGGGATCAACAGGCGTATGATTACCCGGTACGAGAACGGCATTTCCTTTCCCCGTACCAAGGACGCTTACAGAAAAATCGCGGAATACTTCAAGGTGGATGTGAACTATCTGTTGACCGAGGACGAAGAGTTTGTGGTTCAGGCATCCGAGCAGTACGGCTCCCGTGGCATGAAACAGGCAAAGGACCTGATTGAAGGGATGTCCGGCTTGTTTGCGGGCGGTACGCTGTCTGAGCAGGACAAGGATGCGGTGATGAAGGCGTTGCAGGATATATATTGGGAATCCAAAGCCCGGAATGTTGAGAAATACACGCCGAAGAAATACAAGAAGACCGGTACGGACGCAGAGGAATAACTGTCTGCGTCTCGGTTTCTTGACGGATTTACTTTGACTGTTTTCAACATGAAAGGGGTGAAGGTCCCGTGATAATTCGCTCCGAGGAAATATACAAAAAGGCGAACAGCATTGTCAAAAGCTGTGGAACAAGAGATACCTTGAAGATTGCCCGTGAGCTGGGCATTCATCTCCATTTTCTTGACAATCTGAACGATCTGCTCGGAATGTACACCTACCGCCATAAAGAGCGGCATATTCTTCTGAACTCCAACATGGAGTATCTGATCATGCAAATGGTTTGCGGTCACGAGATCGGGCATGATACCTTTCACCGTGATCTTGCCAAAGGAAACGAACCGCTCCCGGAGTTCGTGCTGTTCGATATGCGCACAAAACACGAATATGAGGCGAATGCGTTTGCCTCACACATGATCATTGACGATGATGAGCTGATTGACCTGATGAAGCAGGACTACGATGTGGTGCAGCTCTCGGCTGCAATGGGAACAAACATCAACCTGATGCTGATCAAGCTCAACGAGCTGAACCGCATGGGCTGGCAGCTCAACTTGCCTTATGTACCGCACTCTGACTTCCTGAAAAATGTCAGACCGGAGGGTTGAATGAGGATGAAGGATAGTAATTAGATGAACGATAACGACTATAAAGAAGCCCTTTTCTATGCCGCTTCCATCTTTAACGAACGCTTGGGGGCAGAGTTCAGCGAGGACAACCTTGTGCTGTGCTGCTTTCAGACGGAAAACCAGCAGGAAGTCTTTGAGCAGTTCTGCAAGCAGTATTTCCCTGACCGGCTGGAAGACCGATATACAGAGGACGGCTATTTTGACTTTCACGCCTCTGCATTCGTCGGCACAGGAGACGGCGCGGACGGAATCCTTCTGCGCACAGACATAGCGCGTCATCCGGCAGAGTTGAAACACATTCTTCTGCATGAGCTGGCGCATATCTTCTGCACCCGCAACGAGATTGACGGAGATAATTTCTTTGAGCGATACTGCATGGACGATACCATAAGCCGCGAAGAGGACGGAACCATTAACGCCGGTTATGCAGTCTGGCGGGAACTGATTGCGGAGCTGATTGCATTTGAGCTGGATGACAACTGCGATGTAATTCCGATTCGACGCAAGAAAGACCTACTCAGCTATTACGAAGGAGAACTCCTGACCGGCAACGGAAAAATGGGTGTCAGCATGATTCTCTGTGAGGCAATGACCAGTGCTGAGGGCGAAGCGTCTATGACATGGGACGCTGCCAAAAGCAAGTTTACGCGGTTCAAGCCCTTTGATGATCCACTGTACAGGGACTTGATGGAACTGGTTTTTACACACGTTAGAGAATACTTTATCGTAATCGACCGCGACTTTATCTATGAAATTGGAGTTTTGTATCTGAGCATTGCCGCACAAGCGATGATTGCGTCCCTAAAGAACAGATTTCAGGAAGAATAGGCAGACCGAAAGAGAGAAAGGACGGGCAACGATATGAAATATAAGCTGTTTCGCTCCCCCGGTAATCTGGACAAGGCAGTCCAGAAGCACGAACTGGTTGCCGTGGAGACCGGCAAGAACATTGATGATGTGGCAGACGCGCTTATCCGTGCTGTTCGGGATGATCTTGCGGAAATGCCGGAGTATGCGCACTGCGAAACCGCTGCGTATGCACCGGAGCCGGTTCAGGAGCATCGCCGCGTAAGACGTTATCAGTATGAGATGATGGGTGTTGTTTACCCGCAGTATGCGGAGAAGAATATCCTGATTGATTATGGCGTGATTGAAGAGGCGGAGTAATGTCAAAGAGATATGCCAGACAACTACATAGTGCAGATGGTTTGATTGCAGCCGTCGAACAACACGGCTTTCTGCCCTTCTTTCGGAACGAGATTCACGGCTTCTCCATCGAGGAACTTTGCCCACCTGAGTTATGGTTTGCGGATGATGTAGATGGTCCGCGGGAATGGAAAGGACCGGCTGCGCGGAGCGGCAAATGTCTTTACGGCAAACTTTTCAACAAGAAGGCTGGATTTGTGAGCCGGGAGTGGATTCCGGACTTTGCGAACTTCCGGCGTGACGGCTATGACTTTGACGCCCGTTGGGATGACGGCTTGGCGTCCTACAAGGACAAAGAGCTTTATGAAGCCATAGCCGGTGAAGGCAGGATGCTTTCCAAACGGCTGAAAGAAGCTCTGAACTACCGCAAGGGCGGCAACACCGGTTTTGAGACGTGCATCACGCGGCTGCAAATGCAGAGCTATGTCTGCATCGCGGATTTCGTCTATATGCAGGACAGATATGGAAGACCTTATGGCTGGGGTGTCGCAGAGTATGCGACGCCGGAAGAACTTTTCGGGTACGACCTTATCACATCTGCATATCAGCGAGACCCGCAGGAATCCAAAGAGCGCATGATGCAGCATCTTTCCTCCATCCTGCCGGGTGCGTCTGTACAGCAGCTTACGAAGATATTGAAAGGATAAAACACCATGAGCAAGAAACTTGTAGCATATTTTTCTGCGTCCGGCGTGACCGCAAAGGTTGCCGAGACGCTGGCAGAGGCAATCGGCGCGGACATCTTTGAGATTGAGCCGAAGGTGCCTTATACGGAAGCCGATCTGAACTGGATGGACAAGAAAGCCCGCAGCACGATTGAGATGAACGATCCTGCTTCCCGTCCAGAGATTGCCATAAAGCGGGACAACATGAAGGACTACGACACAATTTTTGTGGGCTTCCCGATCTGGTGGTACGTTGCGCCGACGATTATCAATACGTTCCTTGAGAGCTATGATATGACCGGCAAGACGATCATCCCGTTTGCAACCTCCGGAGGAAGCGACATTGGCAAGACGAACGAACGCCTTGCGCCGAGCTGCAAAGGCGCAAAGCTGATGGACGGCAAGGCTTTCAAGGGCTGCGTCGGGCATCAGGAGCTTGCGGCGTGGGTTGAAGGACTTGGACTTTAAGGGGCAGACAAATCGGAATTTGTGAGGATAATTATGATAAATTTTTTGAATGATATAAGGAATGCAGAAAATCCAATATCCAATAATAGAAAACTTATAAATACCATAGCGATATTGTTTCTCGGAATAGCTTTGGGAACTTTCTCAAAATATCTGGATTTTCGTCAAACTGAACTTCCAGGTGTGCTTATGGCAATAAATGGAGTCTTAGATATTGGTAATTTTCTTGGGCGTTTTGCAATCTGGATATTGATTGCACTGTGTATTTCTATTTATAGCAATTCTGCAATAAGAGCAAGCATCAATGTTTTTGTATTCTTTGTTGGTATGGTTGCAAGCTACTATTTGTATTCAAACTATATTGCAGGATTTTTCCCAAGAAGTTATGCGATGATTTGGTTTGGATTTACAGCTGTTTCTCCATTATTGGCTTTTGTCTGTTGGTATGCAAAGGGGAAAAGCAAACTGGCATTTATACTATCAGCGCTGATTTTGGCAGTATTGTTCAATATGTGCTTTGTATATGGATGCTGGTATTTTAATGCAAAATCTGTTTTGGAAGTGATAGTCTTTATTATTGGACTTATTGTTTTGAGGAGAGACACATTGAGGAGTTCTGCGCTAATGGGAACGATTAGTATAGTTCTTGCAGTTTTACTTGATATGGTTATTCCATTTCATTTTGGATAAACAACTTCCAGTTTAACGAACAGGAGATGATGAACGCATGAAAATCCTACATGAACTTTCTTGGCTATGGGAAACGCTGGGCATTGCGCTTGTTGCTGCGGCTGTCTGCATGGCTTGCACTGCTCTGATTGGCAAGGCAGCGAAGAAGAAGCTCGACAAAAAGGTGTTGGCAGTCGTAGGGGTAGCGGCATTTGTGGGCGCGATTCTGGCGGTCATTCTGATCGCCCGGACACCGATGCCGCTTTGATAGGACGGAGGATAGAATAATGCCGCTTCAAATTGTCAGGAATGACATCACAAAAATGAAGGTGGACGCCATCGTCAACGCTGCCAACGAGTCGCTGCTGGGTGGCGGCGGTGTGGACGGCTGCATTCATCGTGCTGCAGGACCGGAACTGCTGGCGGAATGTGAAACGCTCCACGGCTGCAAAACCGGGAGCGCAAAAATCACGAAAGGCTACAAGCTGCCCTGCAAATATGTCATTCATGCTGTCGGTCCGCGCTGGTATGACGGGCGGCATGGTGAGCGCGAACTGCTGATCTCCTGCTATCAGACTTCGCTTATGCTGGCGAAGAAATACGGATGCGAGTCGGTTGCGTTCCCGCTGATTTCCTCCGGCATTTTCGGCTATCCGAAGGATCAGGCTCTCAAAGTGGCGATTGACACCATTAGCAGTTTCCTTCTTGAAAACGAAATGACGGTGTACATCGTCATTTTCGACCGCAAAGCCTATCAGATCAGCGGCAAGCTGTTTGCCGACATTGCTTCATACATAGATGACCGCTATGTGGACGAACATACCGATAGTCGTTCCGAGCGGCTGCGCAGGATGAACGCCTTCCGGATGGAAGAACCCATGCCTTGCGAGGCATCCGTTTGTGAAGAGGCAATCGAACAGCTCATGCCTCCCGTCTCTGCGGCGGCTGCCCCCAAAAAGGCGGCAACCCTTGATGACGCGCTGGGACAGATCGACGAGAGTTTTTCCGAGATGCTTCTGCGAAAGATTGATGAGCGCGGCATGACGGACGCGCAGTGCTATAAGAAGGCGAATATTGACCGGAAGCTCTTCTCGAAGATCCGCTCGGACAAGTCTTATAAGCCTTCCAAGCCCACGGTCATTGCGTTTGCCATTGCCCTTGAGCTGCCGCTTGTTGAAATGAAGGATATGCTCATGAAGGCTGGCTTTGCGCTCTCCCACTCCAACAAGTTTGACATCATCGTGGAGTATTTCGTGGAGCATGGGAACTATAATGTCTTTGAGATCAACGAGGCTCTGTTTGCCTTCGACCAAAGTTTAATAGGAGCATAAGGTCTATGGATAAAGTGTTTCAGAAATTTTTGCGAAGTGGTATTGACCTTTCGCCCGTAGGGGTGGAGCGTCGTGAAGATAACAACCCATACTTTTGCACGCCAAAAGGTGCATCTATTTTTGGCTGGGCGGGTGTGGACGGCATCCACTTCTGCTTTGTTCGAGACTTTGGCGGTATGGTATTTTCCGTCAGTCCCATGAACTCGGCTCCGGATTTTGTTCATCCGCTGGCAAACGATTTTGAAGACTTTCTGAGGTTGCTCCTTGCTTGCAGTGATTCGGCAGCGCTGGAACAGGCGTGGATGTGGGATAAAGCCCAGTTTGAAGCCTTTTTGCAGGACAACCCTCCAACGCAGGATCAGCAAAGAACGCTATCAGAGCTTGCTGAGAAAATGAAATTGACGCCTATGGAACAGCCGTGGGTATACATCAAAAAGCTGCAAGCATCTTTTGATTATAGTAAGATCAAGTACACCGAGGACTATTATGATGTTGATATGAACCCAGAAGCAGAACCGACCATGCCTGAGTGGAAGGTCTACTTTGAGGGAAACTTCTGGGGACATTCGGGAAAAGACCATGCCGGAACGGAAATCCGGTTGAATAAGCAATTTGACTGGGCGAGGCATCATTGGGTTATTCCTGCGGCGTATTCTTGCAGCAAGGGACTCGTCATGGACTTTTGTATGCGTACCCCGGAAGAAGACATTCGCAAGTTCATAACTAAATGGGATTTACACCCCGAAAACGACTCCTGCGAATACTTCACGCAGGAGCAGCAAATGCAGATAGATTTAGACAATCCACTTTGCCTTGACTTTATTCCTCGTTTGGAATTGAACGGGAAAACAATGCTGACCTCCCACGGCTGTTCCGTGGTCTTTAATCCATGTTTGCCAGACGGGGTGATCAATGAAGCGGAAGCAAAGTGGGCATTGGAACACTATGATTTGGATACATCCTATGGATGGATGATTTTTCGGGCAGCTTTTCCGTGGACAAGCAAACGCCGTCCTGAAATAAAAGCCCTCTCCCTTACAATGGAGCAGCAGTCGTGTCGTGTCCCGGGACCACATTTCAAGGCACACGCTCCCGGTGATTCGTTTTCTTTCCTCCATCCGGTCAGTGGAAAAAAATACACATTGACTGTACAGGAATTAGAGCAGCAGACAATTTCCGAAAAGCGTTACGGTTCTGACCGCTGGTTTTATCCTACGCATTTTACTGCTATGAGCTATACACTTTCTCCTGAACCTGACAGCGATGTTACGATCTGTGATTGCGCTGAGGGGGACAAGCCTTTGGAAATTGCGCCATGCTCTGACCGCTATGCACCAGAGGCACGAAACGATATTGCTTGTATCGGCATTATCGGCGGAGCGGACGGTCCAATCGCAATCGTGTGTGGAGACAGCTCAAAAGAAAAACTTCATGCAGTTTGTTCCTCTCTACACTTTGAGCCGGTGGAGGGTGATATTGAATGGCGTATCGTATTCAACATTAAAAGCTCCAATGAAATGTCATTAGGGCTGATCTAAGAAGAAAGCGGAGGCAAAGAAGGTGAAACAACACACTTACATCGCAATCGACCTGAAATCCTTCTACGCCTCCGTGGAGTGCCGGGAGCGCGGCTTAGATCCTCTGGACACAAATCTCGTCGTTGCGGATGAGAGCCGGACGGACAAGACCATCTGCCTTGCCGTCACGCCCTCCCTCAAAAGCTACGGCATTTCCGGACGCGGGCGGCTGTTTGAAGTCAAGCAGCGCGTGAAGGAAGCAAATGCCGGACGGCAGCACGACGCACCGGGACGCAGACTGGAAGGCTCGTCGCACTTCTTCTCAGAGCTGCAAGCAGATCCGTCTCTGGCGATTGACTTCATCATCGCGCCGCCTCGGATGGCGTACTACATGGAGTACAGCACCCGCATCTATCAGGTCTACCTCAAGTATATCGCGCCGGAGGACATCGTAGTCTACTCCATCGACGAGGTGTTCATGGACGTGACGGACTACCTGAATACTTACAAGCTCTCGGCACATGACCTCGCCATGAAGATCATCCTCGATGTGCTTGAAACAACCGGCATCACAGCAACCGCAGGAATTGGCACGAACCTCTTTCTCTGCAAAGTGGCAATGGACATTGTAGCGAAGCACATCCCCGCCGACAAAAATGGCGTCCGAATAGCCGAACTAGATGAAATGAAGTTCCGGCGTGAGCTTTGGGCGCACCAGCCTCTCACGGATTTCTGGCGCGTGGGTCGAGGTATTGCCAAGAAACTTGAGCAGAATGGGATGTTCACAATGGGCGATGTTGCCCTCTGTTCAGAGCGGAACGAGGACTTGCTTTACAAGCTGTTCGGCAAGAATGCGGAATTGCTCATCGACCATGCGTGGGGCTGGGAGCCTACGACCATTGAAGCGATCAAGGCATACCGTCCCAGCTCCAACAGCCTCAGTTCCGGTCAGGTATTGCACTGTCCCTATGAGCCGCAGAAGGCGAAGCTGGTTGTCCGGGAAATGACGGACTTGCTTGTGCTGGACTTGGTGGACAAGGGGCTTGTCACCGATCAGATGGTTCTCACAGTTGGCTACGACATTGAGAACCTGACCGATCCTGCACGACGGGCAAAGTATCACGGCGCGGTGGGGAAAGACCCCTACGGTCGGGAGATTCCCAAACAGGCGCACGGCTCTATTAACCTCGACGGTCACACATCCTCTACCCGCAAAATAATGTGTGCTGTGTCAGAGCTGTTTGACCGGATCGTGGACAAGAATCTGCTTGTCCGCCGTATGTATGTTGTAGCAAATCATGTCCTGCCGGAAACGGACGCGCCGAAGAAAAATGACGGTGCTGTCCAGCTTGACCTTTTCACTGACTATGCTGCCGAAGAGGAAAAACAGAAAGCCGAGGACGCCGCCTTGGAACGTGAGCGGAAAATACAAGCCGCCACGCTTGCAATCAAAAAGAAGTACGGAAAGAACGCCATCCTCAAGGCGATGAATCTTGAAGAAGGCGCAACCGCGAAAGACCGCAATGCGCAGATTGGAGGGCATAAGGCGTGAACGGAAAATACGACGAGATCATGGGACTTCCTCATCACGTTTCCAAAACGCGACCACAAATGCCGATGTCAGATCGTGCAGCGCAGTTTGCACCCTTTGCCGCCCTCACCGGCTATGATTCTGCAATCAAGGAAACCGGACGTCTGACCGACGAAAGGATTGAGCTTGATGAGGGAGCCTTGACCGCTTTGAACATGAGGTATCAGCTTCTCATGGATGCCCTTGATGAAGAGCCGGAGGTTGAAATAACCTACTTCAAACCTGATGAGCGCAAAGCTGGCGGTGCGTATGTAACTGCAACCGGCGCAGTCATAAAGGTTGATGACTTTGAGCGCCTAATTACCATGCAGGACGGCACGAAGATTCCGATGGATGACATCCTAAGCATTGACGGAGAGCTGTTCTTATCCTTAGAATAATGTCGCTTGCCATGCGACCAAATGAAGTGAATACCGAAGTACAATATGACTGTAAGGTGAGACACCAAGCAGTCATTTTTTTATATACGGAGGTACAAAACATGAGAAAGAACATGACGGAGATCGTATTCATCCTTGATCGCAGCGGCTCTATGAGCGGACTGGAAAAAGACACCATCGGAGGATTCAACTCCATGATTGAAAAGCAGAAAAAAGAGAATGGCGAGGCATTGATCTCTACCGTTCTCTTTGACAACGTGAGCGAGGTTATCCATGACCGTGTGCCGGTTCAGAAGGTGGATCCGATGACCGACAGGGACTATTCCGTTCGCGGATGTACTGCCCTTCTGGATGCTATCGGCGGAGCAATTCATCACATTGGGAATGTCCACAAGTACGCAAGAAATGAGGATGTCCCTGAACATACGCTGTTCGTCATCACAACGGACGGCATGGAGAATGCAAGCCGCCGTTATGACAGCGAGACAGTTAAGAAAATGATCGAGCGGCAGAAGGAAAAGTACGGCTGGGAGTTTCTATTCCTCGGCGCAAATATTGACGCAGTTGAAACGGCAAAGCACTTCGGTATTGGAGCAGACCGAGCGGTCAATTATCACTCTGACCATAAGGGAACGCAGCTCAACTATGAGGTTCTGAGCGAAGCGGTTTCTGCTGTCCGTTGCAGCGTACCACTGGGTACGAATTGGAAAAAGCGTATTGATGAGGACTTTAATTCCAGAAAGGACGGGAGAAAGCAATGAGAACGATCACCGTAAAAGGGACAGGCAATGTCTCCGCAAGACCGGATTACATCATCCTCTCCTTGAACATTGAAACCTTATCTAAAACCTATGACCGTGCAATGTCGGAAGCTACCGAGAGAATCGAAAGACTGCAAGGTGCCGCAGTCTGCGTTGGGTATCACAAAGAAGACTTGAAAACCACGAGCTTTGATGTCCAGACAAGGTACGAGAACGTCAAGGATCGGCAAGGAAATTACAAGCGAGAGTTTGTCGGATATGCTTGCAGCTATCGCTTGAAACTTGCATTTGACTTTGACAGCAAACAGCTTGCAAAGATCATTTCTGCGATTGCGGATTGCGGTGCAAAGCCGGAACTCAGTATCGCATTCACTGTAAGAAACCCATCAGCGGTCAGCGAAAAGCTGCTGATCAGCGCGACGGAGAACGCCAGAGCGAAGGCGGAGATTCTTTGCAAAGCATCAGGCAGTACGCTTGGGCAGTTGCTCAACATCGACTACAACTGGGGCGAACTCAATGTTTTTTCCAGAACAAGCTACGATGTTGAAGACTGCATTCAGCCTCTCATGGCGATGAGCAAGTGCGCCGCACCTGAGATTGAGCCGGTTGATATTGATGTGACAGACACAGTGGCTTTCACATGGGAAATCCAATGATTTTTTGACTTTTTTGAAATCCGGTACTCAACAAACGCCCTTTTTGTGTCCGTTGTAAAGTGAAGGGACATTTCACGGAGGAATCTTCGGGGAATACGATTTTGGGAGATTAGCAAGCAAATCCGGTGAGTACCCACCGGAGAAAAATCAGTTAAGGAGACCCTGCCCTTAACATCAGATTTTTGCTTGTTGGGATAGTCCCAAACCCTTCTAATCTTTACGACGGAGGGCGCAGCATGGTACGAAGAACACGAGACATTCAGAAGAAGATTTGGCTGACACCACAGGAAGAACGGACGATTGCAAAGAAGATGGAGATGATCGGCACGGAGAACTTCGGTGCGTATGCAAGGAAGATGCTGATTGACGGCTACATCATTGTCGTAGACTACACAGAGCAGAAAAAGCTCGCCGCCGAAATCAACAAGATCGGCGTGAACATCAATACCGTCTGCCGCAGGATCAACTCGACGGGACGATTCTATCAGGACGATATTGACGAGCTGAAAGAAAAGATGGACGCGGTATGGCAGTTACTAAAATCAAAGCAATCCGAGGAACTTTGAGCAAGGCAATCGCGTACATTCTGAATCCCGAAAAGACCGACGAGAAGCTGCTGGTCTCGTCCTACGGCTGTGCCAGCGAGACCGCAGCGCGGGAATTTGAATGGACGCGGAGAATAGCCGAGCAAAAAGGGATGAATCCGGTCAGGATCATAGCCCGTCATGTGATCCAGTCCTTTGAAATTGGAGAGGTCACGCCGGAGCTTGCCCACGAGATCGGCAAGCAATTTGCGGATGAAATCCTCGGTGGAAAATACGAGTATGTGCTGACCACGCACATTGACAAGGACCATGTTCATAACCATCTGATTTTCAATGCGGTTGACTTTGTGGACTACCACGCCTACAAGAGCTACAAGCGGATTTACTATGATATGCGTGAGGTCAGCGACCGGCTCTGTAAGGAAAACGGTCTCTCTGTTATCCCTCCCTCTCAGAACAAAGGCATGAGCTACAAGGAGTACACCGAAGCCAAACGCGGCACGAGCTGGAAGCAAAAACTCAAGCAGACCATCGACCGGCTTGTCATCACAGCGAAGGACTACGATGATTTTCTGCGGCTCATGCAGGAAGCCGGTTATGAAATCAAACCCGGCAAATACATCTCCTTCCGCGCTGAAGGTCAGGATCGGTTTACCCGTTCTAAGACCATCGGAGAGAACTACACCGAGGAACGCATCAAGGAGCGGATTGCCGGACGGACGCCCCGAAGAAGTCAGAGACAGACCACGCCGAAGGGCATCTCTCTCATCGGAGATATTCAGGAGCGGATCAGGCTTATCGACAGCAAGGGTTATGAGCATAAAGCAAAGCTCACTATCCTCAAGGAAGCGGCACGGACGCTCAACTATCTCACAGACAACAACTTGCTCCAATACGCCGATCTTGAGAAGAAGGTCGAGGATGTTCACAGCTCCTATGATCGTACCGGCAAGGAGCTGAAAGGCGTTGAAGCGCGGCTGCGGGAAGTCCAGCCGCTTATCAAAAACATCTCCAACTACCAGCGCCTAAAACCTGTATATGACGCTTTCCAGAAGGCAAAAGATAAGCCGGGTTTCAAGGCAAAGCATGAGGCAGAGCTTGTGATCTTCGAGGCGGCACGGAGTACGCTGCTTGCCATGCAGGGCGATGAAAAACTGCCGAGCTTGAAGACGCTGCAAGCGCAACAGCAGCGACTTCTCGATGAGCAACAGCGGCTCTATGATGAACGTGCGAAGCTCAAAAAAGAAGTAAAACAAATAGAGACGATCAAGTCTAATGTTGATACGTTTCTCGCTCCTTCTGCTGACCATGACCGTGATCATCTGCGCAGCACACAGCGCGAATAATCTCGTCAAAAGCAGGGCATCTCCGATCAACAGGAGATGCCCTGCATCCTTGAGAGAAGGTTCGAGAAATTGAAACTTTTTCTTTAATTTCTGCATCAACGGATTGCTTTTGAGAATGAAATCCAGTATAATATTATAAACGATGTTGAATGCAAGCAAGCGAAAGGATGGTTGCCGTGCGCATAAGCTATAAGAAACTATGGATGCTTCTTCTGGAACGCGACATAAAGAAGGCTTCTCTACGACATGAAGTAGGGCTGTCTGCCGGAACATGGACAAAACTGAATAAGGGGGAAGAAGTGTCCCTCTCTATTTTGCTGCGCATTTGTGATTACTTGAACTGTGACATCGGAGATATATGTGAGGCTGTGCGAACGGACAAGAACTGAGTCCGGTTTTTCGTACAGCTCTTTTTGTAGAATAGTAAGTGTGAAACTATAACTTTGGAGGTTGCTGAAATGGCTGAAAATAACACAAGCAATATCGGCTTTGAAAAACAAATCTGGGACGCGGCTTGCGTCCTGCGCGGAAACATCGACGCATCCGAATATAAGTCGGTCGTTCTCGGACTGATTTTCCTGAAATACATTTCTGATCGCTTCGAGGCGAAGTACAAGGAACTGGTTGAAGAAGGCGATGGATTTGAGGAAGACCAGGATGAGTATATTGCCGAAAACATCTTTTTTGTCCCGGAGAATGCACGATGGAGCGTGATCGCTGCTGCCGCTCACACGCCGGAAATTGGCACGGTGATTGATGACGCAATGCGCAGTATCGAGAAAGAAAACAAGCGCCTCAAAGATATTCTTCCTAAGAACTTCGCCCGTCCAGAACTGGACAAGCGGCGTCTTGGTGAAGTGGTTGATCTCTTCACCAACATTCAGATGATCGAGCATGGGAACAGCAAGGATATTCTCGGTCGTACATACGAATACTGTCTCTCCAAGTTTGCTGAGCAAGAAGGCAAACTTGCTGGTGAGTTCTATACTCCCTCTTGTGTTGTGCGTACCCTTGTTGAAGTATTGCAGCCGTTCAATGGGCGTGTTTATGACCCGTGCTGCGGCTCTGGCGGTATGTTCGTTCAGTCCGCAAAGTTCATCGAAAATCACGGCGGCAACATCAACAAGATTTCTGTCTTTGGTCAGGATTCCAACCCGACCACATGGAAGATGGCGCAGATGAATCTTGCTATTCGCGGTATTGAAGCCGACCTCGGCAAGTTTAATGCGGACACGTTCTTTAACGACTGCCACCCTCAACTCAAGGCAGACTTCATTATGGCAAATCCTCCCTTCAATCTCTCCGGCTGGGGTGCGGATAAACTCGTTGATGATGTCCGTTGGCAGTATGGTACGCCTCCTGCCGGAAATGCAAACTTCGCGTGGTTGCAGCACATGATCTGGCATCTCGCTCCGAATGGACGTATCGGTATGGTGCTTGCAAATGGTTCGCTTTCTTCGCAGTCCGGCGGTGAAGGTGAAATCCGCAAGAACATTATCAATGCTGACCTTGTGGACTGTATCGTTGCAATGCCGACGCAGCTATTCTACACGACGCAGATCCCGGTATCGCTCTGGTTCCTTGCAAAGAACAAGAAGCAAAAAGGCAAAACGCTGTTCATCGACGCACGGAAACTCGGCACTATGGTTACGCGGAAGCTGCGCGAACTGACGGATGAAGACATCAAGAAAATTGCCGACACTTATAATGCCTTCGTTGATGGAACACTCGAAGATGAAAAGGGCTTCTGTGCTGTTGTCACTACACAGGACATTGCAAAGCAGGATTACATTCTCACTCCGGGACGCTATGTTGGTATTGAGGAACAGGAAGATGACGGCGAGCCGTTTGAAGAGAAAATGGGGCGTTTGACTTCTGAACTTTCTGAGCTTTTCGCAAAGTCCCATGAACTTGAGACGCAGATCAAAGAACGACTGGGGGCGATTGGATATGGGCTATGAAACGTATCGTATTGCTGACCTAATTGATGAAATTGCGATGGGTCCATTCGGATCAAATATTAAAGTCTCGTGTTTTGTGGATAGTGGCGTACCTGTCCTAAATGGTAGTAATCTTGAGGGCTTTTCTCTATCCGAAAAGACATTCCGCTATGTCACAAGGAAAAAAGCTGACTCTCTTAACAAGGCAAATGCACATCGCGGGGATATTGTAATAACACACAGAGGAACGCTTGGGCAAATAGTGTTTATTCCTCAAGATTCAAAATATGACCGGTATGTGATTTCGCAATCTCAGTTTAGGGTGCGATGCAACGACAAGGTTTTGCCCGAATACCTTGTCTATTACTTCCACACTCCAATAGGACAGCATAAACTTCTAAGCAATGCCTCACAGGTTGGCGTCCCTGCATTGGCGAGACCATCTTCGACCTTTCAACAGATTGAGGTCGTATTGCCTGAATTAAGTATTCAGAAATGTGTTGTCGAGATTATTTCCACAATCCAAAAAAAGATTGTGAACAATCAAGAGCTAAACGATAATTTAGCAGCTTAGAGCTGGACAGCAGACACATCGATCTCGCCAGACATCAGTTTGGGCAGCAAATTA
>NZ_JAJEPW010000048.1:0-23863 GCF_020687045.1 Brotocaccenecus cirricatena | reverse complement strand
CGTCGAAAAAAACACTTTGCGCGGAGAGAGTGTGTTCCGATGGGCTGCGTGCCCATCGGAACGCGCGGTTCGGAGCGAAATCTCTTTTGGTAGAAAAAGGGCGGTGCCCTTTTTCTACCAAGTTATTTTACAGAATCAGCAGGTCCTTCTTGGCCAGGGTGATATCCTGGCAGCCGCCCTCCTGCAGCACCACCACGTCCTCGATGCGGACGCCGAAGCGGCCGGGCAGATAGATGCCGGGCTCGGCGGACACGGCCGCACCCAGGGGCAGGGGCTTGTTGTTGGCGGGGGTGGCGTTGGGGGACTCGTGAATTTCCACGCCCACGCTGTGGCCGAAGCTGTGGCCGAAATAGGGACCGTAACCGGCGTCCTCGATGACCTTCCGGGCGGCGGCGTCCACGTCGTGGCCGGTGGCGCCGGCCTTGGCGGCGGCGATGCCCGCCAGCTGGGCCTGCAGCACGACGTTGTAGACCTTCTCCATCTCCTCGGTGACGCGGCCCACGGCCACGGTGCGGGTCATGTCAGAGCAATAGCCCTGATAGATGCAGCCGAAGTCCATGGTCACGAAGTCGCCGTCCTGGATCTTCCGGTCGGTGGGCACGGCGTGGGGCATACTGCCGTTGGGACCGCTGGCCACGATGGGGTCAAAGGACATATTCTCCGCGCCTCCGGCCAGCATCAGGTACTGCAGCCGGGCGGCGATCTCCTTCTCGGTGACGCCGGGCTTGATCTCCTTGACGATCTGGTCCAGAGCGGCCTCGGCGATGCGCTGGGCGGCGATCATCCGCTGGATCTCCTCCTCGTCCTTGCTCTGGCGCAGGGAGATCAGCAGCTCCGTGGCGGGCACCAGCTGGCAGTGCAGCTTCTCGGAATAGTGGCGATAGTCCGCCACGGTCATGTACGCATCCTCGAAGCCCAGCTTCTGCACATGGGTCTTTTCCATGGCGGCGTTGATCAGGTCCACATAGGGGTGGGCAGCGTCGGTCATGGCGATCTCGGCGTCCTGCACCTTGTTGTGGGCGGCCTCGATATAGCGGGAGTCGGTGAAATAGAAGTTCCCCTCCCGGGTCACCAGGGCCACGCCGTCGGTGCCGGTGGAGTGGAAGCCGGAGGCATAGAAGCGGTTGGCCTCGCAGGTCAGCAGCATACCGTCCAGCTCATAGGCAGACAGTTTTTCCGCAATTTTCGCAAAATGGTTCATAATCAAAACTCCTTTCAGATCCGGTGAACGCCACCGGCTAAATGCTTCCAGGGGGCCTGGAGGGCATGCAGCACCTTCTGCCACGGGGTCCTGGCCCCGCCGGCTGGTTCCACCATCAGGGCCGTGACGCCGCTGAGGTTGGCCCCCAGCATATCCGTCAGCAGCTTATCCCCCAGCATGGCCGTGTGGGCGGGGTCGGTCCCCGCCTGGTCCATGGCCCGGCGAAAGCCCGACGTCTGCGGCTTTTTGGCGTGGCCCACATAGGTGATCCCCAGGTCGCGGCAGAACTGCTCCACCCGCCGGGGGCTGCGGTTGTTGGACAGGATCATCACCCGGATCCCCGCCGCATGTAAGCGGCCGAGCCAATCGCGCACCGCCTGGTCGGGGCGGGACACGCTTTTGGGGGCCAGGGTATAGTCCAGATCGCTGAGCAGCAGCCGGATGCCCCTGCTCTGCAGCAGCTCCGGCGTGATCTGCTGATAGCTTTCGTATACCCCGTCCGGCACCAGAGAAATGCGCATACACCAGTTCCCTTTCTCATAGCTTTGGCTATAGTGTAGCATTTTTTTCATGGGAACGCAAGGGGGGATCTCCATGCCGCTGTATCTTGCCGCCACACCGGACCGTCTGACCCGGGCCCGGGCCGTGACGCCGCGCCTGGCCCATGTGGCCTATCGTCTGGGCCCCGGCTCGGAGCTGCTGGCCGCGCCGCTTCCGCCCGCTCTGCGGGGCGGGCTGATGGTGCTGTCGGACTGGGACTGTCCGCCGGTGGAGGAACCGGACCGCCTGGCCCGGCAGATCGCCCGGACCTGCCTGCGGCGGGGCTACGCCGGGGCGGCGGCGGACTTTGACCCGCCTGCCCGGCCGGACCGTCTGGCCCTGCTGGAGGCGCTTTCTCCCCTGCTGGCCTCCTGCGGCCGGACCCTGTACGTCCCGGAGCACTGCCCCGTCGCCGGGGCGACGATACTGTTGTGCACCGCCCTGTCCGGCGGAACGCTGGAGGGCCGGCTGACCCAGGCGGTGGACCAATACGGGGCGGAGCACCTGGCCCTGGACCTGCAGCGGCTGGCCATGGACTTCCCTCTCCCCTGCCCCGGAGGTCTGGGCACGCCCCTGACCCTTCCCCAGCTGGAGGCCCTGGCCGCAGGCCGCCCCACCTTCTATTCCGACGCCCTGTGCGCCCGGTATTTCACCCTGACCCGGCAGGGGCAGACCCACTTCGTCCTCTTTGACGACGCCCGGACCCTCCGGCGGAAGCTGGAGCTGGCCCGTCAGCTGGGCATCCGGGATGCCCTGGTGATGCTACCGGAGGTGGAGGACCTTCTGGAGCCGCTGTTCGCCGGGGTAAGATAAAATCCCTCCGTTTCGATACATCGTACCCAAACGGAAGGATTCCCTTTTTATAAGCCGCGCACGGTTATTGCCGCTCCAGCACATGTACGGTCACCGGAAATCTTTCATTTCCGGGCATTACGCCTGTCACCATCCGGACTGTGGTAAATCCGAATTTGGCATACAGAGCCAGAGCCGGTTCATTCCCGTCCAGAACTTCGATCTCCGCGTCATCCTGCACTCTCTCCAGCGCAAAACGCATCAGCTCTGACCCGACTCCCTGCCGGGCGCAGCTCCGGTCCACATAAAGCCACGCCAGCTCCGTGTCCGAAAATGCTATGAAGCCCACCACCAGTCCCTTATCCTCGGCCACATAGACCTGATATTCAAACAAGCCCTCTCTTTCCGCGGCGATGGACAGCGGCAGAAAGGCCGCCGGCAGGCCGGCATACTCCAGCTCACTTTTCCGGGCCGGATCGTGGACCTGACACAGGCGCTCAAAATCTTTTTCCTCATATTTCCGGATGTTCAGCTGCAATGACATTTTATACCTCCGACTTCGCAGATGCACCGGCATGCCGGGCCGCCTGTCAGAATAACTCCCCCAAAAGGAGCGTTGTCCCCTGAATCGGTAAAAAGCGTGCTGAACACAACGTCCAGCACGCTTTTTGAGACGATTAATAATATCTCTTGTTTCTGTTCTTGCGGGCAGCCTCGGACTTCTTGCGGCGCTTGACGCTGGGGCTTTCGTAGCACTCTCTTCTCCGCACTTCAGCCAGGACGCCTGCCTTGGCGCAGCTTCTCTTAAAACGCTTCAGAGCGCTGTCCAGGGACTCGCCTTCCTTGACGTGGACTTCGGACATCTATTTTCCCTCCCTCCGATGTATCCGGCTCGATCCAGGATACTCTTTAAGAGCCATTGGACATGACTTTAACAATAGCATTATACTGTGTAGGCCCTGCCTTGTCAAGCCGTTTTCCAACATTTTTTACGATTCCGATTATTTCGCAGGCTTGACGATCAGGTTCATGAGCTTGTCCTTCACCAGGATGGTCTTTACCACGGTCATGCCCTCGGCGGCCTTTCTGACCTTGTCCAGCTCCATGGCGGCGGCCATGACGGTCTCCTGGTCGCTGCCGGCGGGGACGGTGACAGCGCCCTTGAGCTTGCCGTTGACCTGGATGGCCATGTCCACATGGGTGTCCACGGTCTTGCCCTCGTCATAGGCGGGCCAGGGCATCTGCATGGCCATCTTGCCGGTCTTTCCGGCGTAGCCGGTAAGCTCCCACATTTCCTCCACCATGTGGGGCGCAAACGGGGACAGCAGAAGCATCAGCTGCTGCAGGTCGCCCCGGGTCAGGCCGGAGGAATAGAACTCGTTGACCATGGCCATCAGGGCGGCGATGGCGGTGTTCATCTTCAGATCGTCGATGTCGGCGGTGACCTTCTTGATGGTCTTGTGGATCAGGGCCTCGTTCTTCTGGGAGAGCTCGTCGCTGTCCTGGGCCAGGTCCATCAGGTTCCAGCAGCGGTCCAGGAACCGCTTGGAGCCCTTCACGGCCTCGTTGGACCAGGTGACGGCCTTTTCAAAGTCGCCGATGAACATGATATGCAGGCGCATGGTGTCCGCGCCGTACTGGGCCACGATGTCGTTGGGGTTGACCACGTTGCCCCGGGACTTGGACATCTTCTCGCCGCCCTCGCCCAGGATCATGCCGTGGCTGGTGCGCTTGGCATAGGGCTCCTTGGTGGGCACCACGCCGATGTCATACAGGAACTTGTGCCAGAACCGGGAGTACAGCAGGTGCAGGGTGGTGTGCTCCATGCCGCCGTTGTACCAATCCACGGGGCTCCAGTATTCCAGGGCCTCCTTGCTGGCCAGGGCCTTGTCGTTGTGGGGGTCCATATACCGCAGGAAGTACCAGCTGGAGCCGGCCCACTGGGGCATGGTATCGGTCTCCCGCTTGGCGGGACCGCCGCAGCAGGGGCAGGTGGTGTTGACCCAGTCGGTCATCTTGCTCAGGGGGCTTTCGCCGTCGTCGGTGGGCTCATAGCTCTCCACCTGGGGCAGGACCAGCGGCAGCTGCTCCTCCGGCAGGGCCACCCAGCCGCACTTGTCGCAGTGGACCAGGGGGATAGGCTCGCCCCAGTACCGCTGGCGGGAGAACACCCAGTCCCGGAGCTTATAGTTGACCTTCTCCTTGCCGAAGCCCTGCTCCACCACATACTTTTTCATGGCGGGGATGGCTTCCTTCACGGTCATGCCGTTGAGGAACCCGGAGTTCACCATCACGGCGCTGTCGTCCTTGGCCACAAAGGCCTCCTTGGTGACGTCGCCGCCCTTGACCACCTCGATGATGGGCAGGCCGAACTTCGTGGCAAACTCCCAGTCGCGCTGGTCGTGGCCGGGAACACCCATGACGATGCCGGTGCCGTAGCCCATGAGGACATAGTCGGACACGAACAGGGGCAGCGGCTTGTGGGTCACGGGGTTCATGGCCTCGATGCCCTCCAGCCGCACGCCGGTCTTTTCCTTGTTCAGCTCGCCCCGCTCAAAGTCGGACTTGTGGGCAGCCTCCTCCTGATAGGCGGCCACGGCGTCCCAATTCTTAATCTTGGGCTGCCACTCCTTCAGCAGGGGGTGCTCCGGGGAGATGACCATATAGGTGGTGCCGAACAGGGTGTCGGCCCGGGTGGTGTACACGGTGACCCGGTCGCCCACGTTGGTGTCGAAGGTGATCTCTGCGCCGGTGGAGCGGCCGATCCAGTTGCGCTGCTGGATCTTCACCCGCTCGATGAAGTCCACGTCCTCCAGATCGTCCAGCAGCCGCTGGGCATAGGCGGTGATCTTCAGCATCCACTGGCTCTTTTCCTTGCGGATGACCTCGCTGCCGCAGCGCTCGCACACGCCGTTGACCACTTCCTCGTTGGCCAGCACGCACTTGCAGCTGGTGCACCAGTTCACGGGCATGGTGGTCTTATAGGCCAGGCCCTTCTTGAACATCTGCAGGAAGATCCACTGGGTCCACTTGTAATAGTTGGGGTCCGTGGTATCCACGCAGCGGTCCCAGTCGAAGCCGTAGCCCAGCATTTTCAGCTGGCTGGTGAAGTTGGCGATGTTCTGCTTGGTGACGATGGCCGGGTGGATGTGGTTCTTGATGGCGTAGTTCTCCGTGGGCAGGCCGAAGGCGTCAAATCCGATGGGGTACAGGACGTTGTAGCCCTCCATGCGCTTTTTCCGGGTGACGATGTCCATGGCGGTAAAGGGCCGGGGATGACCCACGTGCAGGCCCTGGCCGGAGGGATAGGGGAACTCGATCAGCCCGTAGAACTTGGGGCGCTTGTCCCCGGTGACGGCGGCATAGGGCTTGGTCTCCTCCCACCGCTTCTGCCACTTTTTCTCAATGGCGGCAAAATCGTACTTCATATGCTTTTCTCCTTCTGATGATAAATATGACAAGAAAAATCCCCCGACCGTATAACGCGGTCAGGGGCGAAATCACTCGCTGTACCACCCTGCTTCCGCGGAGTCTTACACTCCGCGCTCGGGGCGCCTGTAACGGGGCGCGATCGTCCCGCCCTGTTCAGGCGGGAAACTCCGGGGCCAGTACAACGGAGCGCCTCCGCCGGCTCACACCAGCCGCCGGCTCTCTTCAGGGGGTCCTGCTCCGTCTTTTTCCCTTCGCAGTCTTTTGCGAAAATCAAGGATATTGTACCCGCTCTGCCAGGGTTTGTCAACCCCGGTTTTCCGGGAAAATTCCCCTCTCCGGCGGCAAAAATGTTGACGAAGCAGCCGCCAGCGCTTATAATAAGGAAAAATACCCGGCGCTTTTCCCCTTTGAAGCGCCGCAGAAGGAGCGTTATATGAAACAGATCATCCTCACCGGCGACCGGCCCACCGGCCGCCTGCACGTGGGCCACTATGTGGGCTCCCTGAAGGAGCGCGTGGCCCTTCAGAACTCCGGCAAGTTCGACGAGATCTATATCATGATCGCCGACGCCCAGGCCCTTACCGACAACGCCGAGCATCCGGAAAAGGTCCGCCAGAACATCATGAACGTGGCTCTGGACTATCTGGCCTGCGGCCTGGACCCGGAGAAGTCCACCCTGTTCATCCAGTCCATGATCCCGGAACTGACAGAGCTGACCTTCTATTATATGAACCTGGTCACCGTGTCCCGGGTCCAGCGCAACCCCACCGTCAAGGCGGAGATCCAGATGCGAAACTTCGAGGCCAGCATCCCTGTGGGCTTCTTCTGCTATCCCATCAGCCAGGCGGCGGACATCACCGCCTTCCGGGCCACCGCCGTCCCCGTGGGCGAGGATCAGCTGCCCATGCTGGAGCAGTGCAAGGAGATCGTCCACAAGTTCAACGCCGTCTATGGCGACACCCTGGTGGACCCCCAGATCATCCTGCCCAAGAACCAGGCCTGCCTGCGCCTGCCGGGCATCGACGGCAAGGCCAAGATGAGCAAGTCCCTGGGCAACTGCATCTATCTGTCCGACAGTCCCGAGGACATCCGCACCAAGGTCATGTCCATGTTCACCGACCCCACCCATCTGCGCCGGGAGGACCCCGGCCACACTGAGGGAAACCCCGTGTTCATCTATCTGGACGCCTTCTGCCGCCCGGAGTATTTCCCGGAGTTCCTGCCGGAATACAGCGGGCTGGATGAGCTGAAGGCCCACTATCAGCGGGGCGGTCTGGGGGATGTGAAGGTCAAGAAGTTCCTGAACAACGTCCTCCAGGCGGAGCTGGCCCCCATCCGCCAGCGCCGGGAGGATTGGGAGAAGCGTCTGCCCGACGTGTATGAAATCCTCCGCGTCGGCAGCGAGACGGCCCGCCGCACCGCCGCCGCCACCCTTCGGGATGTGCGTCACGCCATGCGCATCGACTACTTTGAGGACAACAACCTCCTGCGTAAGGACTGATTTAATCCCAAAAAAGCGTGCTGCCTGCGGGCAGCACGCTTTTTTTACGCTCCGGGGTCCTTGACAATATCGCGTGGCGATATTATAATGGCAGCATACAATATCGCGGCGCGATATTAAGTGGAAAAACACTGGAAGGAGGTGGAACGCGGCCATGAAGGAGCGGGGGACTCTGACCGAGTCCATGTTCTATGTGCTGATGTCCTTTTTGCGGGGACAGATGTGCGGCATCGAGATCACGGAGTTTGTGGAGCGGAAAACTAACGGCCGGGTGCGGCTGGGTCCCGGGACCCTGTACACCCTGCTGGGGAAGTTTCAGGAGGAGGGCCTGATCCGGGAGACGGAGATTCAGGGCCGCAAGCGCAGCTATCAGATCACGGAAGCGGGCCGGGCCGCCTTCCGGGAGGAGCTGGCGCGGCTGAGGGCCTGCGTGGACGACGGAGAGGAGGAGAGCGCATGGACCGAGCAAGAAAAGTGAGGAAAATACTTCCGGTATCCCCCTGTGACATCCGGGGGCTGGAGGCCTGGCTGGAGGAGCAGGCCAACGCCGGGCTGTTTCCGGTGTCCATCGGCAGCTGGGCGGTCTTTACCGCCGACGGCGTGCCCGGCACCAGGTTCCGCCTGGAGCCCTATGACCAGGGCAGGACGGCTCCCACGGAGGAGCAGCAGGAGCTGTATCGAAGGGCGGGCTGGTCATATGCCCTGAACGTGGCCCCCGCCGGGTGCTGGCTGTTTTACACGGCGGACCCCGCCGCCGTGGAACTGTACTCCGACCACGAAAGCCGGGGCCTTTCCCTGGAGCGGCTGGAGCGGGCCGCGCGCCGGGCCTGGCAGCGCAGCCTGCTGCTGGGGGTGGTCCTGGCTGCCGTATCCGTGTGGCTGCTGCTGTTCTGGAGCGGCGGCATGGCGGCCCGGGGCGGTCTGCCGCTGGTGTGGCTGCGGGTATTTGACCCGACGTTTCTGGTGCTGCTGCTGTGCCAGGGGGTGGCATTCGGCAGAAGCTGCCGGAACGCGGGACTGCTGCGCCGGGCCTGTCAGGCCCTGCGACAGGGGATGGATATGCCGCCCTCCGCCGGACCCAGCAGAAGGATCGTGTGGGAAAATGTGATCTCCCTGGCGGCGGTTTTCCTGCTGGCACTGCTGCTGGCGGGACAGTGGATGGAGCGCCGGGGCGTCCCCCTGGAGGACTTCCGGCAGCCCTATGTGGAGCTGCAGGAGCTGGAGAGCACCCCGGTGGTCCTGTTTGACCCATCCTCCGGACACGATTCCCGGGCTTATAGGGAGCATTCCCTGCTGGCCCCGGCCTGGTATTCCATCACCCAGCAGGCCCGTAGCCCGGAAAACGGCGCAAGCTGCTACGCGCCCCAGCTGGAGGCCATGTATTTCCGCCTGCTGCTGCCCTCCATGGCCCGGTCCGTGGCCCAGGCCCAGATGGAGCAGTACCGGCTGGTGAACCTGTCCTGGAGCTATGAGACCCTGGAGCATCCGGGGCTGGACTTTGTGCTTCTGGCCCGGGAGCCGGAGGGCCTCTGGCAGATGGCGGCCCTGGGCCGGGGCGGCCAGGTGGCCGTGTTCCTGTACTGCGGCCAGGAGCAGCTGCGGGATCATCTGGACCTCCTGTCGTCCTGGGGCCGATGAAACGGCGACAAAAATCCTGTCCCTGTGGGGACAGGATTTTTTATGGCATTTTACGCGTCGATTCCCCGGCTGGTGAGGTACTTCTTCACCATCAGGGCTACCTTGAAGGTGATGGCGTCGTCAAACTCCCGCAGGTCCAGCCCCGTGAGCTTCTTGATCTTCTCCAGCCGGTACACCAGGGTGTTCCGGTGGACAAACAGCTTCCGGGCCGTCTCGGACACGTTCAGGTTGTTCTCAAAGAACTTATAGATGGTGAACAGCGTCTCCTGATCCAGGGCGTCGATGGGATTCTTCTTGAAAACCTCCTGCAGGAACATCTCGCACAGGGTGGTGGGCAGCTGATAGATCAGCCGGCCGATGCCCAGGTTCTCATAGTTGATGACATAGCGCTCGGTGTCAAAGACCTTGCCCACCTCAATGGCGATCTGGGCCTCCTTATAGGCCTTGGCCAGATCCCGCAGGTGCAGGGCCAGGGTGCCGATGCCCACGAACACGGTGCTCTCGCCGTCCACCCGCAGGGCCTCCTCGATGGAGGCGGCCACCTTTTCCAGGTCCTTGCCGCAGGCGCCCTCGGGCATCTGGTGGATCAGGGCCACATCGTCGTCGCCCACGCTCAGCACGAAATCATTCTGCCGGTCCGGGAACATATTCTGCACCACGTCCACGGGAATGGCCTCGGCCCGGTCGTCCACCGGGCGGATGACAAACACGCCCCGGGGCACCTCCGCCGCCACATGCAGCTCCTTGGCCCGCATGTAGATATCGCTGATCAGGATATTATCCGAGATGATGTTCTTAATAAAGGAGCCCTTATCGTGCTTTTCCTCATAATAGACCTTGGCGGCGTTCAGGGCCACGCAGGCCATGGAGCACACGGTGCGTCCCACGCTGTCGTCGCCGCTGGTGAAAACCGCATAGTCAAAGTGGGTGCCCCAGCCGGGCATAGCCTTGAAGGTCTTGCCCTCCATGGTCACGCAGTTGCCCTCCGCCGCGGCGATAGGCTCCACATATTTGGTCCACTTCTTGCCGATACCGGTGAGCTCGCTGCACGCGATCACCGTGCCCTCGGAGTCGATAACGCCGATGGTGCGGTCCGTGGTCTCCTTGAATTGCAGCACAACATTTTGAAAAATTCTTCCAGACATTCTTGTTCCTCCCGCCGATGATTTGGGCTGTGGGTATTTTGTGCAAACTGTCAGGCCGTTACCCCTATTATATCGTCAGAATCACGGATTTGCAAGTATTTTTTTATCTTTTCTACAAATTTCCTGGAAATTTTTTTGCAGTTATGTCGATAAACGCCTCTACCGGCAGTCCGCAAGAGCTTTTTTCTCCTCCGCCGTCAGCATCCGGAAGGCCCCGGGGGCCAGCTCCGGGTCCAGCCGCAGGGGGCCCATGGACAGCCGCTTCAGGTACGTCACCGGCTTTCCCCGAGCCGCCAGCATCCGCTTCACCTGATGGAACTTCCCCTCCCGCAGGGTCACCAGGCACTCCCCCGGCGACAAAATCTCCAGCCCGGCGGGCAGGCACTCCAGTCCATCCCCCAGGGTCATTCCGGCGGCGAAGGCCGCAGCATCGGCAGGCTCCAGCGTGCCCTCCACCCGGGCATAGTACACCTTGTCCACGTGGGACCTGGGAGCCAGCAGCCGGTGGGCCAGGAGTCCATCGTTGGTCAGCAGCAGCAGGCCCTCCGTGTCCTTATCCAGCCGCCCCACCGGCGACAGGCCCCTCCGCCGCAGTTCCGGGGGCAGCAGGTCCAGCACCGTCTGCTGGTGGGTGTCCTCGGTGGCGGACAGCACCCCGGCGGGTTTGTGCAGCATCACATAGGTGAACCGCTCCGTCTCCACCGGCTGGCCGTCCACGGTGATGGCGGCCGCCTCCGGGGCCACCTTCTCCTCCGCCGTCCGGGCGGTCTGTCCGTCCACCCGCACCCGGCCCTGGCGCACCAGCTCCTTTACCTCCCGCCGGGACCACCGTCCGGTCCCGGCCAGGATTTTGTCCAGCCGCTCCATATCTGCACCTCCTGCAATTTCTTCCGTAAGCATAGCATAGTTTTGGGCAAAATGGAATAAGAAATGTACGAGGTGATGGTATGGTGGTATTCATGAAGCGGCGGCAGCTGGCAGCCGCCGCCCTGGGGGTCCTGGCGGCCCTGACGCTACTGTTTGTGATTCCCGGTTGTCAGCGGGACAGCGGCGGGAGGGAGCCGGTACAGGCCGCCGACAACGCCGCCCGGGTAGCCTATCTGGAAAGCCTGGGCTGGCAGGTGACGCCGGAGCCACTGGAAACCCTGAGCATTCTGCTGCCGGAGGACCTGTCCGCCCATGCGGAGTATGCGGCCCTGCAAAAGGGACTGGGCCTGCCCTTTGACCGGTGCGGCGGCAAGACCGTTACCCGGTATACCTATACGGTGCTGAACCATCCCGATGCTCCCCAGGGGGTCCAGGCAAACCTGTTTGTCTGCGGCGACCAGGTCATAGCCGGGGACATCACATCCCTGGGAGAAAACAGCTTCCGCCGCAGCCTGGAATTTCCCCAATGAAAAAGCCTCCCCGGCGGCGCAGCCGTTGCGCCGTCCGGGGAATTGTGCTATACGAGGAGATACTCCCATGGACATCACGCAATTTGTCATGGCCTACGGCGTGGAGCAGGACCGCCTATCCCCGCCTGCCGCTGACGGCGGAAAACGCCGCCGCCATCCCCTGCCGCCAGGTGCTGGGAGCCTACTCCGTGTCCTTCACCCGGCAGGATTGAATCCCCCGCCCGCCGGTGGGTTTTTTCACTTGCAGCCGCCGCCGCTTCGTGGTATAATGTACTGTATTATAGGATGGATAGGTAGTATTTTACGAGAGGAGCATCTGTTAATGCGCGTCATCGACCTGGAAAACATCAATTACGCCATGCGCAACGAGACGCAATTCGTTCTGCGCTGCGAGGAAGTATTTCACGACAAGATCAGCGCCGCTGCGGCGGCGATCCTGTCCAATCGCCAGGAAAAGCCCGTGGTTGCCCTGACGGGTCCCTCCGGCTCCGGCAAGACCACCACCGCCATGCGGCTTCAGGAATACCTGCAGAATCTAGGAGTCAAGGTGTGCCTGCTGAGCATGGACAATTTCTTCCTGCCGCTGGACAAGCGTCCGCCCGAGGCCACAGACTGGGAGTCTCCCTACTGCGTGGACGTGGACACCCTGCTGACCTGCATCTCCCAGCTGCTGGACGGCATGGAGGCCGATATTCCCTGGTATGACTTCAAAAACGGCACCACAGGCGGCTACAGGAAGATGCAGGGTGAAAAGGACTGCATCGTCATCGCCGAGGGCATCCACATGCTCAATCCCCTGATCTTTGACAAGCTCCGGGGCATCGCCAACGGCGTGTATGTGGCCCCCCGGACCCGTATCATCACCAACGACGACAGAATCGTCCGCCCCGAGCAGCTGCGGGTGGCCCGCC
This sequence comes from Brotocaccenecus cirricatena, assembly GCF_020687045.1. Classification (NCBI taxonomy): domain Bacteria; kingdom Bacillati; phylum Bacillota; class Clostridia; order Eubacteriales; family Oscillospiraceae; genus Brotocaccenecus; species Brotocaccenecus cirricatena. Next base: position 11,306 of record NZ_JAJEPW010000048.1, on the reverse strand, counting down.
GCCTGATCCGGGACTATAACACCCGGGGCCACTCCCTGCAGGAAACCGTGGAGCGGGCCGAAAGCGTGGACCGGGGTGAGATCAACTACATCATGCCCCACAAGGGCAACGCCGCCATTCATATCGACACCTTCCACGATTACGAGCCCTGCATCCTGGCCAAATACCTCAACGAGATTCCCCAGTTCCGCCAGGAGCTGACGCCGGAATATCTGGAAAAGCACGGCCTGACGGACCTGATGAAGGTAGTGGGCGGGGTTCCTCCGCTGCACACCCACTATGTTCCCCGCAACTCCATCGTCCGCGAGTTCGTGGGCGGCAGCTGCTATGAGTATTAAACCTGTCACCTTTTGATGCTTTGAGAGGAGTGGAAATATCATGAAAATCATCACCATCAGCCGTGAATTCGGCTCCGGCGGTCGCGAGCTGGGCAAGCGCCTGGCCGAGGAGCTGGGCATCCATTGCTACGATCACGAGATCATCGAGCTCATCGCCAAGGAGCACGGCTTCGATGAGCGGTATGTGGCCAACATCTCTGAAAAGTGCATCGAGGCCGCCTACCCCACGACCATCGGCCACCGTTTCGCCATGCCCCCGGTGCAGATCATGGACCAGGGCTTCCAAGTAGCCGCCGCCCAGCAGCAGATCATTGAAAACTTCGCCAAGCAGGGGGACTGCGTCATCGTGGGCCGCTGCGCCGACGTGATCCTGAAGGACTATCATCCCCTGAACCTGTTCGTCTATGCCGACGCCGAGTCCAAGATCCAGCGCTGCATCGACCGGGCCCCGGAGGGGGAGCACCTGTCCCGCAATGACATTGCCCGCCGCATGAAGCAGGTGGACAAGAACCGCGCCCAGTACCGTCAGATGTTCGCCGACTCCAAGTGGGGCGCCAAGGAGACGTACCACCTGTGCGTCAACACCTCCGGCCACCAGATCAAGGACCTGATCCCGGGCCTGGCCGCCTTCGTCCGCTGCTGGTACGGCGAAAAGTAACTCCATAAGTTCCGCAAAGTGCTTGACATTCCGGGCAAAAGCGGCTATAACACCCCTCGCTTGCTCGGAGGGCAAGTCATTCGCTGGAAATGACGAGCCGGATAAGGCAACAGGCTGAAACGCCTGTGCTTTATCCGGCTTTTTTTCGTTCCGGGCCTGCGCTTTGCATCTTCATTCCCAAGGAGGCAGTCGTATGAATTTCCTGACGGACAAAATTCGTCCCATCTACTTTAAGTATCTCGCCGCCGCCTTCGGCAGCGCCCTGATCACCTCTATCTACGGCGTGGTGGACGCCGCCATGGTGGGCCAGTATCAGGGCCCCACCGGCACGGCAGCCCTGGCCGTGGTGGCCCCGGTCTGGAACATTATTTATAGTCTGGGCCTTCTCACCGGCATCGGCGGCAGCGTGCTGCTGAGCACCCTGCGGGGTCAGGCCCCCGGCAACGAAAAGCGCTCCAACGAGTATTTCACGGCGGCAGTCCTGGCAACGGCGGTCCTGTCCCTTCTCTCCTGGGCGGCGCTGATTCTCTTTGACCGCCAGCTCCTGACGCTGTTCGGCGCGGAGGAGACCCTGCTGCCGCTGGCCCGGGCGTATCTGTTCTCCATCAAGTTTGTGGTGCCCAGCTTCCTGTTCACCCAGTTGATGTCGGCGTTTCTGCGCAACGACGGCGACCCGGCCCTGGCCACCAAGGCGGTGCTGTTCGGCGGCGTGTTCAACGTGTTCGGCGACTATTTCTTCGTGTTCACCCTGGACATGGGCATCATGGGCGCGGGCAATGCCGAACAGGTGCTGAATGAGTACCATTTTGATCAGCACCACCGGATCGGTTCCGGGGCATCCGTTGTCATGACAGTAGTACGGGTTCAGTCGTTCATACAGCCACTCATAGTCCATGACCTTCTCAATCTTCCGCAGCAGATGGCCTTTCGGAACTAGTGCATCCAAATCTACAATGATCGGCTCGTGCCGCGCGTCTTTTCTCCAGCCTTCCATGAAAACACCTCTGTTTCCTCTATTATAGCAGAAATAGGGCCGGTTGGGTAGTTTTTTGACAGACTGAAGCCCTCCGGCGTGGCCGGAGGGCTTATTATATGATTATCCCTGCACTGCTTTCAGCACCCGGTCATAGATGCTCTGCGCCAGCGGCAGGGCCTCATCCAGCAGGATCTGGCCCCGGGTGCGGTACTGGGCGGCGAAGGCCGCGTCCCGGACGCTCCCCAGGTTGATGAGCACGTTCAGCCACGCCCCCTGCACGGCGGACCCCAGATGCAGGGCCGCGCAGCCCAGGTCGCTGGCGGCGCTGGCGTTGGACCGGTCCACCAGCCCATCCGTCAGCCGCAGCGCCTCCAGAGACAGCTCCATCATCTCAAAGGGCGTCTTTGTGCAGCCCTGCAGGGCCTCCTGCATGGCTGCGGCCCGGGCCTCCTTCTCCTGATCTGTGCCCTTGGGCATGGCAAACACGGCGGACACCGCGTTGAAGGCCTCCGTGTCCCGCTCCATCACGTCCAGGAACCGGTGCTCCAGGTCCCGGGCCTTTTCCAGGGTCTCCCGGGCCAGGCCGTCAAATTCGGCGTACTTCTTCCGTCCCACGGTCAGGGACCCCACCATGGCGGTCAGCGCCGCCCCCAAGGCCCCGGCCAGAGCGGCGGCGGAGCCGCCGCCGGGCGCGGGCGCGTCGGAACCCAGCAGGTCCGCAAACCCCCGCACCGTCAATTCAGCAAGCTGCATAGCGTCCTCCTTATTCCATCCCCACCAGGTGATACTCCATCACCTGCTTGTGGCAGTCGAAGTTTTCCAGCTTCAGATAGTATTCCGCGCAGTCGATCAGCGCCTTGGCCGGGGTCAGACCCACCAGCTCCGTGCCGATGATGCGCACGCCCCACCGGTCTGCCAGGGCCCGGATCATCTCATAGGCGTAGTACAGCGGCGTCCCCTCATAGTTCACCATGTTCATGGACACCTGGGCCACGTTCCGGTCCTCCAGCAGCAGGCCGATGGCCTTGCAGTACCTGAACCCGCCGGAGGAGCCCCGGATGGCCTTGGCAATGGACTTGGCGATCTCCACGTTGTCCGTGTCCAGGTTCACGTTGAAGGCCACCAGCGGCATCCGCGCGCCGATGGCGATGATCCCGGCGGTGGGGTGGATTTTCCGCTGGCCGAAATCCGGGGCCCATTCCGGCTCCAGCAGCTTCTCGGGCATTCCCTCGAACTGCCCCTTCCGGATCTTGGCCAGGTTCACCCGCCCCGGAGCCGTGGCCGACTCCTCATACAGGAAGCTGGGAATCCCCAGCTCCTCCCAGATGCGCTGGGCCACCTGCCGGGAAAGCTCCACGCACTCCTCCACGGTCATGTCCATGGTGGGCACAAAGGGGATCACGTCCGTGGCCCCCATCCGGGGATGAGCGCCCTGGTGTTTGGTCATGTCGATAACCTCCATGGCCCGCTTGGCCAGCCGGAACGCCGCCTCGCCGATGCCCTCCGGGGACCCCACCAGCGTGAACACGCACCGGTTGTGGGTGCCGTCGGACTGCACGTCCAGCACCGTGCACCCGGCCACGGCCTGGGCGGTCTCCACCAGGGCGTTGAAGGCGGCCTCGTCCCGCTCCCGGCTGACGCTGAAATTGGGGATGCATTCCACAAGCTTCATCATATGTTTTTTCCTCCCTATCCTCTCTTTTTATGCGCTTCCCGGGACGGGGCCCACAGGCCCCGCCCTGGGGGAAATTTACTGCAATTCTCCGCAGACGGCCTCCGCCGCCTGAGAAATGGCGTGGGCCTTCACCAGCTCATCCGCCTGCACCATCAGCGGGTGCATCACCACGTCCTGGTCCACCGGCGGGATCGCCTGGCGGATGCGGTCGTACACCGCCCGGGTGGCCGGGGACAGTCCGTCCTCGCCCCGCAGCCACGCCGCCTGGGCCCCGGCAAACAGCTCGATGCCCAGCACCTTCTGGCTGTTGTCCAGGATCATCAGCGCCTTCCGGGCGGCGGTGGTGCCCATGCTGACGTGGTCCTCCTGGTTGGCCGACGACGGGATGGAGTCCACCGATGCCGGATGGGCGTATACCTTGCTCTCCGACACCATGGAGGCCGCTGCGTACTGGGCGATCATGAAGCCCGAGTGCACCCCGCCGCGATTGGTCAGGAAGGCCGGCAGCCCCTCGGACAGGGCCGGATTCACCAGCCGCTCCAGCCGCCGCTCCGACACGTTGGCATATTCCGCCAGGGCAATGCCCAGGAAGTCCATGGCCAGGGCCACCGGCTGCCCGTGGAAATTGCCGCCGGAGATGGCCTCATCCTCCTCCGGGAAGATCAGGGGGTTGTCGGTGACGGCATTGATCTCCCGGCTTACCACGCCCCACACATAGCCGATGGCGTCCCGGCTGGCCCCGTGAATCTGGGGCGTGCAGCGGATGGCGTAGGCGTCCTGCACCTTGTCCGGATTCAGGTCGAAGGACAGCCCGCTGCCCTCCAGCAGCCGCCGCAGGTTCTCCGCCGTGGTGATCTGCCCCGGCTGGCCCCGCAGGGCGTGCACCTTGGGATCGAAGGCCTTCCGGATGCCGTGCAAGGCCTGGCAGGTCATGGCGGCGGCGATGTCCGCCGTTTTGGCCAGGTCCCGGGCGTCATACACCGCCTGGCAGGCGATGGCCGTCATGATCTGGGTGCCGTTGATCAGGGCCAGGCCCTCCTTGGCAGCCAGCTGGATGGTGTCGATGCCGGCGGCGGCCATGGCCTCCCGGCCCGGCATCACCCGGCCCTGATACTCCGCCTCGCCCTCGCCCAGCATCACCAGCACCATGTGGGACAGGGGCGCCAGGTCGCCGCTGGCCCCCAGGGACCCCTTCTCCGGGATGATCGGATGGACCCCCCGGTTCAGCATCTGCAAAAGCGTCTCCATGGTGGACAGGCGGATGCCGGAATTGCCCCGGGCCAGGGCGTTCAGCCGCAGCAGCATAGCCGCCCGCACCACCCGGGTGTCCAGAGGCTCCCCCATGCCGCAGGCGTGGGAGATGATCAGATTTCTTTGCAGCTGGGCCGTCTCCTCCTCCGGCACAAACACCGTGGAGAACTTGCCGAACCCGGTGGTCAGGCCGTATACCACGGCCTTGTCCGCCAGCTTCCGGTCCACATAGGCCCGGGCGGCGTTGATGCGCTCTCTGGCATCCGGCGCGATGGCCACCGTCTCCCCCTGCCGGGAGACGGCGATGACCTGTTCAATGGTCAGGTCGTGTCCGTTGATATAGATCATGTTCCGTTCCTCCTACTCCTCATGCACGATCTGTCCCTTCTTCATCACCGTGCCCACCAGGTTGCTGCCGAACCGATAGCACACATAGTCCAGGTCCGGCGCGTTCCACAGCAGCAGATCCGCCTGCTTCCCCGGCTCCACGGAGCCGATGGTCCCGGCCCGGCCGATGGCGGCGGCGGCGTTCAGCGTCACCGCCGTCAGCACCTCCTCCGGTGTCATCCGGTATTTCAGGCACGCGATGTTCATGGCCAGCTGCAGACTGCTGCCGGGGCAGGACCCGGGATTGAAGTCCGTGGCCACCGCCACCGGCACTCCGGCCCCGATCATCTCCCGGGCCGGGGCATAGGCCGCCCCCAGATAGAAGCTGGTGGCCGGCAGACAGCACGCCACGGCGCCTCCCGCCGCCAGACTCCGGATTCCCTCCGGCGGGCACACAATCAGGTGCTCGGCGCTGATGGCCCCGATCTCTCCCGCCAGCTGGGAGCCGCCGATGGCGGCGATCTCGTCGGCGTGGACCTTGGGCCGCAGCCCGTGGGCCAGTCCCGCCTCCAGGATGGTCCGGCTCTCCCGGGCGGTGAACACGCCCTCCTCGCAGAACACGTCGCAGAACTCCGCCAGGCCCTCCCGGGCCGCATAGGGGATCATCTCCCGGCACAGCAGGCGGATATAGTCCTCCCGCCGCCCCCGGTACTCCTCCGGCAGGGCGTGGGCCCCCATAAACGTGGCCGCCAGCTCCACTGGCTGCGTCTCGTTCAGCCGCCGGATCACCCGCAGCTGCTTGTATTCCTGCTCCGGCTCCAGGCCGTAGCCGCTTTTGGCCTCGCAGGTGGTCACGCCCATCCGCAGCATTTCCGCCAGGACCGCTTCCGCCTTGTGCGCCAACTGCTCCTCCGACGCCGCCCGGGTGGCCCGGACGGTGGACAGAATGCCGCCTCCCTGGGCCAGAATGTCCAGATACGGCACGCCCCGGAGCTTCTGCCCCAGCTCATTCTGCCGCCAGCCGCCGAAGATCAGGTGCGTATGGGCGTCCACCAGTCCCGGGGTCATCAGCCGCCCTCCGGCGTCCAGAAGGGTGTCGCCGTCCTCCGGGGCAGGCTGTCCCTGCCCCACGGCGGCGATTTTTCCGCCCTCCACGGCCACCCAGGCGTCCCGCAGCAGGGTGATCTCCCCCTGCTGCCGTCCCCGCCGGGCGGAATCCCCCCGGGGGGTGGCCAGCAGGCCGATGTTTGTGATATAGGTGGTCATAGCCCCTCCTTACCGGACCCCGTGCAGCACGGCGGCGATGATGTCGTCATCCTCCGGCGCGGTATAGGGCAGGGTGATATGATCCTGTCCGGCGTACAGCCGGTTATACTCCATGGCCGTGGTGACGGCGTTGTCGTTCCGGGCCCAGCTGCGCCGGGCCACGCCCACCATGGTGTCCCAGGGCATGCTCATGCGCAGGATGGTGTCCACCCGCTCCGAGCCGTCCAGCACCATGCCGAACCCGCCGTTGATGGACTTGCCGATGCCCACGCCGCCGCCGTTGTGCAGGGCGATCAGGCTCATGCCCCGGGCGGCGTTTCCGGCGTAGCACTGGGTGGCCATGTCCGCCATGATATTGGAGCCGTCCTTGATGTTGGAGGTCTCCCGGAAGGGGGAGTCCGTTCCGCCGGTGTCGTGGTGGTCCCGGCCCAGCATCACGGGGCCGATCTCGCCGTTGCGCACCATCTCGTTGAACTTCAGCGCGATGTTCATGCGCCCCATGGCGTCCTGATACAGGATGCGGCACTGGGTGCCCACCACCATGCGGTTGCGCTTGGCGTCCCGCACCCACACATAGTTGTCATAGTCCTGATACCGCCGGTTGTGGGCCAGGATATACTCCGCCGCCGCGGCGTCGGTCTTGTCCAGGTCCTCGGGCTTTCCCGACAGGCAGCACCACCGGAAGGGCCCGTAGCCGAAGTCGAACAGGCACGGCCCCAGAATGTCCTCCACATAGGAGGGGAATACGAACCCGTCCAGGTCGTTTTCGCCGTTGCGGCACACGTCCCGCACCCCCGCGTCAAACACAGCCTTCAGGAAGCTGTTGCCATAGTCGAAGAAATACGTCCCCCGGTCGTGGAACCGGCAGATCATCTCATAGTGCCGCCGCAGGGATTTGTCCACCAGCTTCCGGAACTTCTCCGGGTCGTAGTCCAGCATCTCCGTCCGCTGGGCGAAGGTCAGCCCCTGGGGGCAGTATCCGCCGTCATAGGGAACGTGGCAGGAGGTCTGGTCGCTGAGCAGGTCCACGTGCACATCGTTTTTGTACAGGTATTCCAGCAGGTCCACCACGTTGCCGTGATAGGCGATGGCGCAGGGGGTCCGGTCCGCCAGGTGCCGCCGGGCCATGGCCAACGCCTCCTCCAGGCTGTCGGTGCGCTGGCTGACCCACCCCTGGGTATACCGGGTCTCGATGCGGGAGTCGTCCACCTCTGCGATGATGGACACGGCCCCGGCGATCTCCGCCGCCTTGCCCTGGGCGCCGCTCATACCGCCCAGACCCGCTGACACAAACAGCCGCCCGGCCAGGTTCCCGTCGGCGGGGATCCCCAGCTTCAGCCGCCCGGCGTTGAGCAGGGTGTTGAAGGTCCCGTGGACGATGCCCTGGGGCCCGATGTACATCCAGCCGCCGGCCGTCATCTGTCCATAGTTGGCCACCCCCAGGGCGGCGGCCCGGTTGAAGTTCTTCTGGTCGTCAAAGGTCCCCACCATCAGCCCGTTGGTGATGATGCACCGGGGCGCCAGCTTGTGGCTGTGGAACAGGCCCAGGGGGTGGCCGGACATGACCACCAGGGTCTGCTCGTCCGTCATGACCTCCAGATACTTCTTGATGAGCCGGTACTGCATCCAGTTCTGGCACACCTGCCCCGTCTCGCCGTAGGTCACCAGCTCATAGGGGTACAGGGCCACGTCGAAGTCCAGGTTGTTGTCGATCATCACCTGGAAGGCCTTGGCCTCTATGCAGTTGCCCCGATACTGGTCGATGGGCTTGCCGTGCAGTTCCCCCTCCGGCCGGAAGCGATAGCCGTAGATCCGGCCGTGCTCCTCCAGCTCCCGGGCAAACTCCCGGGCCATCTGCAGATGGTGGCCCGGGTGGATATACCGCAGGGCGTTGCGGATGGCCAGGGCCTTGTCCGCCTCGGACAGATGCGCCTCCCGCCTGGGGGCCCGGCGGATCCCCTCCCGAAAGGCGGGGACCTTCGGCAGTTCATAGTCCAGCTTCACCGTCATCGCGTTGTCCACATCATAAAATGCCATATGCTGCCTCCTGTCTTGTATTATGATTATTCCAATTCAATATTATATTCGATTGCCGCAAATCTGTCAATTCATCGAAAAAAAGAATGGTTTTACCAATTCCTTTTGTGCTTTTTTATAATATTCCCTCAAAAGTTTCCTCCGGCTCACCTTCCCGGCCAAATCCGGAACCCCCGGCCCCCGCCGCTTTACTGCACTGCCGGGATGACCCCGCACTTTCGCGGATAAAATTTTTTCGTAATCATTTGTTACCGTCTTGTAATCGAATCGTTCTTGCATTTCCCCCGACGGTTTTCTACAATATAAAACAGAATTGATTTAGGGGGACCTTCTCATGAAAAAGAAAACCATTGCCGCCCTGGCCGCAGGGGGAGCCCTGCTGCTGGCCGCCGTTGTCATCGGCGTGCTGAGCCTGGTCCGGGGCTATTTTATTCTGCTGCCGCCCACCCATATGCAGCTCAACGGCCGGACGGAGGAGCACATCTCCGCCTTCGCCGCCTACACGGACCCCGGGGCCCGGCTGCTGCGGGGCGGCGACCCCACCGACGCCGCCGTCACCGTGGAGGGCCGGGTGAACACCGACGTCCCCGGGGACTATACTCTGACCTATCAGGCGGACTTCCGGGGCCGCAGCTACACCGCAAAGCGCCTGGTCCATGTGGAGGACCGGGAGGCCCCGGAGCTGACCCTCACCGGCCAGGCGGAGGTCACCGTCTCCCGCTATGACCTGTTCCAGGACCCGGGAGCCACCGCCCGGGACCGCTGTGACGGCGACCTGACCGCCTCCATCCAGGTAACGGACAAAGCCTCCGGCGACGTCCACACCCTGACCTACACCGTCACCGACAAGGCCGGAAACGCCGCCACCGCCACCCGCCGGGTGACGGTCCGGGACATCGTGGCCCCGGTGATCACCCTGTCCGGCCAGCGGGAGCTGTTCGTTCCCCTGGGCGGCGCCTATCAGGAGCCGGGCTACACCGCCCAGGACGACGCCGACGGCGATCTGACCGCCTCCGTCACCCGGGCCGGTACGGTGAACACCGCCTCCCCCGGGGTCTATACCCTGACCTATACCGTCACCGACAAGGCCGGCAACACCGCCACCGCCACCCGGCAGGTGTCGGTGTATGAGAACTCCTCCGGCGGAAGCCCCGTGTACCTGACCTTCGACGACGGCCCCAGCGACCGGGTGACTCCCCGGGTGCTGGACACCCTGAAGGAGTATAACGTCCACGCCACCTTCTTCATCGTCAACTATGGGGAGTCCGGCAAGGCCCTGATCCGCCGGATGATCGACGAGGGCCACACCGTGGCCATCCACGGCTACTCCCACGATTACGCCGCCATTTATAAGAGCGACGAGGCCTTTATGCAGAACATCTACCGTCTGCGGGACCGGCTCCGTTCGGATTTCGGGTATGAGGCCGCCATCATCCGCTTCCCCGGCGGCAGCTCCAACACCGTCAGCCGCCAGTACAGCGTGGGCATCATGAGCCGTCTGGCCCAGCGGGTCCAGGCGGAGGGCTTCACCTATTTTGACTGGAATGTGTCCAGCGGCGATGCCGCCGGTACCCCCGTCTCCTCCGGCCAGATCTATAACAACGTCACCTCCGCCCTGCGCCATGACCGCAGCAACGTGGTGCTGATGCACGACGCCGGGGCCAAGGGCACCACCGCCGACGCCCTGCCGGATATCATCCGCTATTGCCTGGCCAATGGCTACAGCATCCAGCCCATCACCCCCGCCACCAAGCCCGTCCACCACGGCATCGCCAACTGAATACGCCAGGAGCCCGGCTGTCGATTGATGCACAGCCGGGCTCCCGGACATTCTTCGGCAAAGCTCCCAAAAACAGCGCTTTCAGTCTGTTAAATCCTCCAAATATGCAATTCCCGCGTAAACGTGCGTTGCAGAATGGATGGTGCGGTGTTTACACTGGCAGAGGAGTGTCATCTGCTCCATCCAAGAACGGAGGCTTCACCATGAGAAACAGAATCAGGCTTTTTGGGGGGAAGAAAACGGAGATCTTCCATCTGGACATCCAAGTGGGGGCCATCGCCTTCATTCCCGTTCTCAACGTGATCTATTACCTTTTGACCCTGGTCACAGCCAGAGGGCGCAGATTCGCCCTCTTTCTGGAGACCGTCCTTCTGCTGGCCATCTGCAGTCTGCTGATCCGCTTATCGACCGGGTGGCTCCTCAGTGTGCTGTTTGCCCACGTTCTGACGTGCATCGGCATCCAGCAGCTGCTGCTGGACGCCTCCCCCGACTCCCGGAAGAAGCTGGGATATGTCATTCTGTTTTCCGCGGTATTTGTGCTGGCCATGCTGGCGATCGCATTTGCAGGCCGGAATGCGCAGAATAAAATGCAGCCGGTCTGCCAGGAGGCCCTGGAGGCTCTGACCCAGCGGGACGCGGAACGCTGGCAGTCCTGCCTCCACCCCACCAAGGCGGCGGATGAGCTGCGGGACATGGACGCCTTTCTGTCTGAGCTGGGTTTCCCCCTGCGCGGCGACTGGCAGCTGGAGCGTATGACGGGCCACGAGACGGAGATATCGGACAAGGACCACTACACCACCGCCGAGTTTCGCGCATCGGCGGATGGCCGGACCTACCGGATCACGATCACCCACCTGCGCAGCTGCGAAGGGTCCGGTATCGTGGACTTCACAATTCGCCCGGACTGAAATTCCGTTGAAAAATGAATCCGCGCAGTGCACCGGCACATGAAGCCGGAGGACCACTGCAAAAAGCAGCGGGGGGGGGGGGGGGGGGGG
>NZ_JAJEPW010000047.1:0-23992 GCF_020687045.1 Brotocaccenecus cirricatena | reverse complement strand
AGTACAAAGGACGGACAAGTAAAACAGCTTGCCCGTCCTTTCCTTTATCGCTCCTGTTCGTGCCGCTTGGTGCGGCTCTGCGTCTGCTCCGGCTGGTCGGCGCGGAGTGCAATATCCACACACCTGCGGATTTTTTGAAGCTCGGCAACCTCGGCGCGGGCTTCTTTCAGTTTGCCATACTCGCCGTCCCTCTGCTCTTTGAGGTCAGCGTATTCCTGTTCCCATTCAGCGATAGGCAAGGTCTTTGTTTCTTTCGGTAGCTTGGCATGAAGATAGCGGTTTGCCGCGTCCCATAGGGTCAGCTCGGCACGGTGGGCTTCCTCGTACTTGTCGCGCTTGTTTGTCCAGCCGTTTTGCAGCTTTTTCAGTACATCGTGAATGGGCTTGTACTCTGTGTAGTTCTTCCCGTATTCAATTAGTTTTTGCAGTTCTTTCATGCGCTGCTCGGCGGTTTTCATTCCTGCCCGGATTGAATAGGCTTTATCACTGACAGAGGAAAGGGAAGCGTCCAGCTCGTCAAGATTAGAGATACCATGCTCGGAAAGATAGTTGACCGCTGCCGCTATGGTTTTCAGTTCATCGGCTGTGTGCTGTTGTTGCCAACGCTGCGAATACTTCCGGCTCTTTTCTCTCTGAACGCTCAAATACTTCATCAACAGATTTGCGAGGTTGGGAGATTGCGGCGGCTGTTCCGGGGCGGTTTCCCGCGCTTTGAACAGGTCGGCAATCCACTCTTTGAGCTTCCCAATCTGCGCCCGGATTTCCTGGATAAGGCGGTTTGCCTTTTGGATATTTCGGTTCAGTTCGCCTTTCTCGGTGGCGATACCTTTCTTCTCCATCTGGCAAGCAGCCACGCCCATGTGGACGGTAGGCAGTTCGTCAATTCCTCTCTCGGCGTTGCTGCGGTGGTCGATACGCTCCGGGCTTCCGTTCCTCTCCAAAAAGTCGTTGGTATAGTCAGCCCATGCCTTGCGCCACAAGAGGGTGTTGTCCTTGTTGTTCCAGCCCGTGAGGTCAACTTTGTGCGTCTTGTATCTGCCGCTGGGCAAGCGGATACGCTCCCCGTTTTCATCAAGGTCATATTCCTTTTTTGATTTCGCTGCCCATGCGCCACGCTCGTCAAGTGGTCGCATAGTCAGCATGATATGACAATGGGGATTGCCGCTGTCGGTGTCGTGAATGGCAAAATCCACACACATTCCTCTGGAAACAAATTGAGAGGAACAGTATTCCCGGACAAGCCGGATCTGTTCCTCTCTGGATAACTCAATGGGGAGTGCCGCGTCAATCTCTCTGGCAAGCTGGGCGTTCCCGGCTTTCTCGTAAAGCTCCACGCTGTTCCACAAGGTTGAACGGTCAGACAATGAGGGTGGTGCGTGGGGTGGCAGCATGATTTCTGTATGGACAACGCCGCCTTTGCGGGTGTAGTCATGGGTCATTCCGTCCCATTCGTTTGTCAGCTTTTCACCGCTTCGGTAGGCGGCTGCGGCAACGGCTGATTTGCCCTTGCCCCGGCTGACTATGCTGATATTACAATGATAAATCGCTATGGGTATCACCTCCGTTAGAGCGATTACAAGACTTGTGGAAAGTGAATAGCTTGCAACGCAAGGTGTTCGCTTTCCGCAAGTACACAAAGGGGTAGACAGCGCAAGCTGTCGCAGGGGAAGTGTAGCTTCCCCTGTCTGCGGCAAAGCCGCCATATCGGAGCGCGGGGAAGTTCCCTGTGCGGAGATAAGCCCTCGGCAGAGCGCACACGCCCGCAAGGGTGTATAAGTGCGCCCTTTGTTCCAAAGGGATTATTTGCTTTTCCCGCCCTCGGCTCGTTTTTTCAGATATTCCCGCGCTGGCTGGCTCGTCAAGGCAATCCTAAGAAGCGCGGCGGCTTCCTCGTCGGTCATGCCCTTTGCTTCCGGCACAATGCTTTCAAAGACTGCGCCCCGTACAATCAGCCTGTGGCTGCGTGTTCGGCGTTCCTCTTTGGATAGCTTCTGACGCAACATCTTTTCCCGGTTCTCAAACTGCCGGATTTTCTTCTTTCCGTCCTCAATCTCGGCTTGCAGTTCTTCGCGGGTTTTCTCTCTTGGCTTTGTCATGGTTGGGCGCTCCTTTCTGCCTGTTTGCAAAAGAAAAGAGCAGCCGTTTTCTGTGTGAAAATAGCTGCTCTTGGTGGGTGGGTTATTCAGTTGTTAGGGGGCTGTTGTCTGTGCGGCAAACTGAAATTTATCTTTCTAAAACCATTCTTGCCGCAACGACAGGAGATCCAAGTTCAATGATTTGCTCTCTGCCGTCAAAACGGTATCCACATCGTTCATAAAAACGGATGGCTTTTGTGTTTTCTTTCAGTACCCAGACTGCAATTTTCGAATGATCAGCAAGCTCTGAGAGCGCCGTCTGCATCAAGCGATACCCAATGCCTTTTCCGTAATACTGCGATAAAATATAAATAGCAAAAACTTCTCCGGCGTTCTCGAGTCCGGCGTTCTCGAGTTCGTCATTGCGATATTTGCCAAAGCCGACAAATCCAATAACGGAATCGCCGTCTTTTGCGATGATGACATTATCCGTCCGACGAAAAGCAATTTTTTCGCACTTATCCAATGTCAGCGAGTCAAGATACCGTTGATCCACAATACCGGAATACGCTTCCTGCCAGGATTTCCAATGAACGTATGCTTTCCCTTTGATCTCGGCATCGGTTTCCATCTTTTTTATAACTATATTCATACGAGTTCACCTCTACAAAGCCCGATTTGTCTTTCTGTGTCGAAAGAATTATACCATACAGATGTGAACATTTCAATATCCTTTTAGCGGTTCAGCTGCATTGTCTTTTTGGCGTACTGCCGCGCCCTCTCCCGGCGTTCCTCGCTGTATGGTGCGGTCAGACGGAAAGAGAAGCGTCCTTTCTCAACCTCAAACTCCATGCAGCCCGTTTCGGGGTCTGCGTCGGTCTGCTGGCAGATCGCCGGATAGCGGCGGCTGTATGCAAGCAGACGCTTCTTTAAGTCGGTGTTGTGGGTGCGGATATGGATTAGCGGGTCTTTCTCGTCAAACCAAATATCGGTGGTCTTTTCCTGCTTCGTAAGCCCTGTTCTCATAAACTCTCCTTTCTGCGCCCCTGTTACGCAGTAGGGGCATTTTTCGGGTGTTTTTCCCGGCTCTTGACTTGGGGAAAATGAGGATTTTCAAATAGAAATCGTCCGGACAGGGAATGGTTCGTCAGGGCGGCTGTTATCGCAAGATTTCTGTTTTTTCCGGCTCTTGACCGTCAGACGCGGATAAACGCGAACTGTCGGCAAGCACCAGTTTGAGTAGCTTGTCGCGGAATGTTTCTGTGCTGCTATGATTGAAAAACAACTCCGCAACAATGGTCTGCCCGTTTCTCCGAGTCGTGATGATGCTGTCGGGGGTCTGTTCTGCCATAGGCGGCTCCTTTCTCCAGGCGCAAAAGAGGGATTTCCCGTAACTCGGAAAATCCCTCTTGGCTGACGGTTATTCTGTTTTACTGTGTGGGCTGTGCGGCGGCTGCCTGCGCCTTTTTCTTCGCCCGGTATTCCCGCGCTTTCATACGGTCATACTCCCGCTGCTTTTCAAGGTTTCGCGCCCGGTACTCCCTTGAATACTGCCGGTGGTAGGCGCGGCTCTTTTCCTTTTGGGCTTCTTCGATTTCCTCCCGCATTTGCCGGATTTCCTGCTCCGTAGGCTCTGCAAGCTGTGTCACTTCATTCTCAAACTTGCCGATATAATTGAAATATATGCTGATGTGCTGGATTGCGTATCTCGCCCTTTTCTGGTCGCGCTCATGCACTTCAATCCGGCTGATAAACTCGTTGAGAATGGCGGGGGTAAGCTCGGTAAAGGCAGCATGGCGTTCCGTCAGCTTCAAAAACTTCTGCGCCCGTCCTCCCGCGTTCTCATAAGCGGATAGCTGCTCTTGGAGCGTGGCAAGCTCCGCTTTCAGCGCATAGTATTCTTCCGAATACTTCTGCGACATCTGCTCATAACGGTCTTGCGGGATCGTGCCGAGGGCGTTGTCCTCATAGAGCTTATTCAGCACCTTGTCAATCTGTTCAAGGCGCGTCGTGATTTGCGGAATACGCTTCTGCTGCTTTTTGGTCTGGTCGGTCTGCTGCATGGCAAGGTTCTTTTTCACTAAGGCTTCAAACTCCGCCCGGTTGCTGATAGAATAGTCCTCGATTTTCTTCAGCACTTCCGCGATGGTCTGCATGAGCAAGTCCGCGTCGATGATGTGCGGAGAATGGCATTTAGGATTTTTGGCTTTCCCCTTGTGGTACTCGCTGCAATAGGCAACGTGCCGCTTGCTGCCGTATCTGTAATCTATTCGGATGTGCATTTTTGCGCCGCAGTCTTTACAGAAAAGTAAGCCCGACAAAGGGTGGATTTCCCCGTCCCCGTTGGGGCGTCTGACGGGTGCGTTTTCCAAAATCCGCTGTACGGTTTCAAAATCGCTGCGGCTGATAATCGGCTCATGCACATTTTCTGTGATGTGCCACTGGCTCCGGTCTACATAGTGGTTATGTTTATCCCGGAAATGCTTTGTAGTCTTGAAGTTGACCACATCGCCGCAATACTCCTGCCGTGTGAGGATATTGGTCAAGGTGGCTTTGTTCCACTTGCAGCGGTTATCCTCATTGAGCGTCTTATTTTTACAGGTTCCCCGCCCTTGGTCTTTCATATAGAAAGTGGGGGTTGGGATTTGCTCCTGTGTCAGATATACGGCGATTTGGTTGCGGTTCTTCCCACCGATAAACAGGCGGAAAATAAGGCGTACAACCTCGGCGGCTTCCTCGTCGATTATCCAAAAATCCTTGTTGTCCGGGTCTTTGACATAGCCGTAAGGGGCTTCGGTGACAATCGGCTTTCCACTCATGCCTTTGGTCTTAATGCCCGTTTTCACTTTCTTGCTGATGTCCTTTGCATACCACTCCGACATGATATTGATAAAGGGCGCAAACTCCAATGTGTCGGGCTTCTCGCTGTCAATGCCGTTGTTGACCGCGATAAAGCGCACATTGTTCCGTCTGAATATTTCCATCGCGTTGCCGACTTGGAGATAGTCGCGCCCCCAGCGGGTGAGGTCTTTCATAATGCAGACACCGATTTTCCCGTTTTCCACATCGTCCATCATGCGGGAGTAGGCGGAACGGTCAAAAAATCTGCCGCTTTCGTCATCGTCGATGTAGTGCCGGATATTGGTTAGGTGCTGCCCTCTGGCATAGTTCTCCAAAAATATTTTTTGGTTCTGTATGCTGTTGCTCTCGCCGCCGTCCCTGTCCTCGTCGCCCACGGAAAGGCGGGAGTAAAGGGCTGTAATTTTGCTATAATCAGTCATGTGCATAACCTCCTGTGCGTCCATGTATGTGTCATTTACACTTAAAATTATGCACTCCAGCGGGCTGTGCCGTACTCGGCATCGCGGCGAAATTTCTTTGCTTTTTTCGCCTTGCAGTAGATCAGCAGCCGGAAGCCGACTGCGCCCACAATGCCGACAAACCAATCCAGCGGGGCAAGGCCGGGGGCAAAGCTGCCAAAGGCCGCGCCGATGGTCTGGCCCAGCCCCAGCAGCTTTTCCCCGAAGCCCGCACCAGCGGCCAGACGGTACGCCGTGCCGATTTTCAGGCAAAACCAGCCGATGAACAGGTACGGGATATTCGGAAGAACATACTTCCTGATTTTATCTGTCGCCATGCGCCGCCTCCTTTGTCAGCTCCCGCTGGGGCTGCTTTTTCACCTGTTCCTCCGCCTGCCGGAGCTGCTCCCGGATCGGCGTCTGCCGGGACTTAGCCCGTTTCAGCTCCAAACGGGAATACTCGGCAAAGCAGCCCGTGATGGCGTCGGCCTGCCGTGCCTTGAACAGAAGCAGATATTTTTCCTCTCCCACACGGCGGATGGCATAGTCCACGCCCCATTTCCGGGCCACCTTGTCAAACAGCTTGGGCGTGTCCACCTCGATGGCGTGGGTATCCCCGCCGTGGCCCATGAGCTTTCGCACACTCTGCTTGCCGTGGGGCGTCTGTGCCTTGCGGTGCTCCTTGGCAATCTTCCGGCCCACGGCGGCCACCACATAGGCCAGCGCACGGGCGGTCAGCTTGGACGCCTTGACGCTGACGGCGATGGTCTGCCGGGACACTTCATCTCCGACGATAGCTTACACCTCCTTTGCCCTCTGGCCACCGTGACCAGAAGCGGCCTACCTGTCCTCGCGGCTGGCGGGAAGCCGCTGCTTTTCCTCGTTCAGCGCCGAACGGTCTATGACCTCCTGATACGCCGCCATCTGCTCCCGGATATTCAGCTTGGGATAGGCAAAAATACGGTGCTCCGGGGGAATATCCTCCATCCCGTGATACCGCTCAACAAATTTTCCGCCGTTATTGAACACATAGCCGCCGGGTGCAAAATGGCCGCCGTCGTTGATCCGTGCGTCCCGCCCGTAGGCTTCAAAGTCGAAGTAGGGCAGCACATCATCCGGCACATCCAGCATTTCCATTTCCTCAATGTAGACCCGACCCAGCGCCTCCTCGCTGTCAATGCCGGGGTAGAAGTCATAGCAATCCAGATTTTGTGCGAGGTTGATCAGGTCATGGACGCTGCCCGTGTATTCGCCGCTGTCAATGACGGCCTCGAACTTTTCAATGTCGCTCTGGTCAAGGTCAGACAGCACATGAGCCAGATGGTTCAGCTCGTCAATGCTTTCATACTCGCCCAAATGGTCATACAGGCCCAACACATCACCGTCAAATGAGGTAATGAAGATTTCCTCATACCGTACCCCATCCACGCCGATGCGCTTCAAAAGGGCCTGCACCTCCTCCGTGGTGGCCGGGAATTTCAGCGTTTCGCCTACAAGCCGCCCCTCGTTATATTTGCCGAGATTGGTAATGTAGGCTTCAAACAGGGATGACATATCAGCGGCGGCCCTGACGCTTTACGGTCAGGATGCCGTCCAGCGTGGTCGCCGTGATCCCCAGCCGCTGGGCAACGGCCACATCGTTTTTCATGCTTTCTGTGGAGATACTGCCGCACACCACCAGCACATGAGAGCGGCGGAGCAGGTCACGCCCCATGTCGATGCCGCTCTTGTGCTCCTCGGGAACGGCGTCGTTCAGGAAAAGGGGTTGATAGAGCGTGGGGCAGATGGGCGAAAAGCCCGCCTCATAGACAGCACGGCAATACTTGGCGGCCTGCTCCGTCGCCTCGCAGGGATCGCCGCTCCACGCGGCGGTGATATACGCAAGGGGTCGTTTCATTGTGAAAACCTCCGTTTTTATATAATATAGTGGGTCAACCTTTTCCCCCGCCCTTTTCCAATCTTGGAAAAGGGGGCGGCTCTGGAGGATATACCCCCGCCGCTTGCCGGAGAAAAAGCACAGCCGGGGCAGGCGGTCAAGGGCAAGGCCGCCGCACACGGCGGGGCGAAGCCCCCTTGACAGCCCACTCCCGCCTGTGCTCGATTACGGTCGGCGACGGGGGATATAACCCAAAGAGCCTGTCCTATCGGGGCAGCAAAAAGCCTCTGGTCATGGTGGCCAGAGGTCGTTACTTTTCCATATCCATTTTCTTGTCGGGCTTGGCAAGCTCGGGCGGCTGCCGCTCTTTCCAGTCCTCCAGCAGCGTCATGATCTGGTCTTTCATTTGCCGGGGCGTGGCCTCCTTACCAAAAAACTTTTCCAGTTCAGCGCCAGTAATGATCACGTCACGATCCTCCTTTTTCTTTTCTTCACACAAAATACCGTCGATCACGTCCGGGGAGAGCTTGTTTTCCTTATCCAGCTCACGGAGCCGCTTTGCCTGACCCTTGGAGGGCGAAGCCTGCTGGCCCTCAATGGACACGGCAATATACTTCTGGTGCTTGGGGCGCACACGGGAAATTTCCACAGCCGGGGTAAAAGACAACTTTCCGTCATCCATCGTCTGCTTCAATTCCGGCACAAGATCATTGAGCCAGATATACCGCTGTACGGTTTTCACGCTCATGCCGTTGCGTTGGCCCACGCTTTCAAGTGAGAGCTTTCCGGCCTCGGCGCTGTCGCCGCGCGCCCCCTGATGCTTGATGGCCTCATACTGCATTTTCAGGGACATAGCCTTTTCGCTGGGCAAAATCGTTTCACGCTGACGGAGGTTGTCGTCCGTCATAGCGAGAATGGCCTCATCGTCCGTCATATTGCGGACGATACAGGGCATATTGCGATACCCGGCAAGCTGGCTGGCCATCTGACGACGGTGGCCTGCGATGATCTCATAGCCGCCACCCTCGCGGGGGCGCACCAGCGCGGGCTGGTTGACGCCGCCGTTGCGGACGCTCTCCACCAGAGATTTCATTTCCGCATCGTCACGGACACCAAAAGGATGATCCTTGAACGGGTGCAGGTCGGAAAGGTCAAGATAGACAATTTCCTCTTTCTCAGCGCGGGTAGCGTCACGGGGCGTAGGCGGCACTTCCGGGGCAGGGGGCGCTGCCTTTTCCTCGGGGGCCGCATGGGTCTTGCCAGCCTTGGGCGGCTTGGTCTGCTCCGGGGCTGTCTTTTCCGTCTTGGGCGGACGGCCTCGGCGGGGCTTTTCCACTTTTACCTCTTTCTTGACCCCCGGCTCGGTGGGCGTAGCTTTTTCGGCTTTTGCAGGGCGGCCCCGTTTGGGCTTGGGCTTCTCTGGCTCCGGCATGGGCTTTTCCCATTCCTGCTTGCTGTACTCGGTGACGGAAACAGGCTGGGCTTCCGGCTCCTTGGGGATGTCCGTCGGAGCATCCTTTTCCGGCGTGGAGCGCACAGCGGAAAGGTCAATCACCTTTGCGGACGGAGCAGGGCCGCCGCCCACATCAGGGATTTCGGCCTGCTCCATTTTTGGGGCCTTTCCCGGTATTTCAGGCGGAGCCTGTTCCTCCGTGGTAGGGGGATGCTTGTTTTCTTCTGCCATGACACGAATAACCTCCTTGACAAGAATTTAGGCCATGCCGCACGGCTGGCCCATATCGGCACACAGAGAAAACGCTGTCTGCATACAAAAACACCGCCTATGTCCTGTTAGGCGGTGCATTGTGTAAGGCTTGGCAGCTCATTTTCAGTTGTTTTTCTCTGTGTGCCCTTGTCAAGCGATGTTTGTAAAAATAGATAAATCTGTAAGACAAGTTGAAACTAATGATATCAGAGCGTACATTTCGGATTACGAAAATGAAAGTAATGCCGGAAAAGTGACACTTGATAATATCAGAAGAAACATTTCAAGCTTTTTTGCATGGCTTGAGGATGAGAATTATATTGTGAAAAGTCCTGCAAGAAGAATCCATAAGATAAGAGTCAGTATCCAGACGAACAGCCTGCATGGCGGCATGGCCTTCAGCATTGCAAGCTCACAGGATAGCTTTCCCGTTATGGGTTTTTGCTTTTACCCTCGGTTTTCCAACAATCTTTCCAACAAATGCCCTAAATCCACGCAAAACGCCCCGGTATGTAATAAAACGCACTAAAACAAGGAGAATCTCCAATCCCTTGTAACACAAGAGATTGGAGGGGCTTATTCGGTATGAATGGGCACGCCGCAAAAGCGTCCACGGCTTTTTGGTAAGGATGAGGTCGGCGGTTCGAATCCGCCCAGCAGCTCCAGTGAAAAGCCTTGATTTTCAAGGCTTTTTTCTTTTTCTCCGAAATCCAAATCCCGCTCCAAAAAGCCATTTAGTACTATTTGGCTGCTGGGGCGGGTTTTTTGCGCTCATGCCTCTTTTAGTGGTCGAGGCTTGCGCATGGCCGAGTCTGCTTGAGGCGGTTTTCACGTCCTGACGGGAGACAATCATCAGCGTTGCTGACGTGTGACGGAGTGTGCGAAAGCATACGCACTCCAGTCCGCATTCCCGTGTATACTTTTTCGTTCTGTATTGCAAAAGCTGAGGCAGACTGCAAGCCTTTTGTTCAAAAAGGGCTTTGCCCTTTTTGAACACTTATGTGTTGTCCCGGCTGATGGGGCGGCGGTGCAGCAGGGAGCGCAGGTCCCGGCCGTTGAAGGGGATCAGGGGATAGAGATACCCCTTTCCCACCAGCGGGCGGGTGGAGGCGATCAGGGCTACCACGCCGATGATGCCGCCGATGAAGCCCCACCAGTCAAAAAAGTAAATCAGGATCAGCAGGGCCATGCGGCACAGCTTCACGGCGTAGCCCATTTCATAGCTGTGCTGGGCATAGTTGGCGATGGCCACAAAGGCCATATACACCAGCACCTCCGGCACCAGCCACCGGGCCTGCACCGCGAAATCTCCCAATATCAGCGCCCCCAGCATACTGAAGGAGTTGCTGAGCGCATCCGGCGTGTTCAGCGACGCCAGCTTCAGCACGTCGATGATCAGCTCCACCAGCAGCAGCTGCAAAATCAGGGGCACATAGTATTCATCCTCAATGAGCAGAAAGTGCAGGCTCTCGTGAAGCCCTGCCGGGTCCTTTACCAGCAGATACCACAAGGGCGTCACAAACAGCGTCAGAAGCAGGACGATCATCCGCACGATCTGCAAATACGACCCCACCAGCGGGGGAAAGTAATAGTCGTTGATCTCCTCGGCGAACCGGAAAATGGTGCAGGGAAACAGCATCACCGACGGGGTGTTGTCAATCATCAGCACCACGTCCCCCTCCATCACCGAGGCCGTGGCCACGTCGGGCCGCTCGGTATACCGGGTCTTGGGGAAGGGGTTCCACCACTGGGCCGGGGCGATGGCCTCGGCGATGCTCTCCTGGCTCATGGCGATGGAATTGATCTGCATATGCAGGAGCTTCTCCCGCAATTGCCGCAGGAGCTCCGGGTCGGCCTTATCCTCCAGATAGCACAGGGCCACGTTGGTGTGGGACCGGCCCCCCACCTCCAGCCCCTCTAAGGTCAGCCGGGGGTCCCGGATGCGGCGGCGCAGCAGGGCGGCGTTTTTCATGATGCTCTCCACGAAGCCGTCGTGACTGCCCCGCAGGACCTTGCTGGTGTCCGGCTCCTCGATGCCCCGCAGGGGGAACTGCTTAGCGTCCATCAGCACGCCGCCGGACAGGCCGTCGATGACCAGCAGGGTCTTTCCCGCCAGCACCGCCGTGACGGCCTTGGCCATATCCTGCTCCGCCGCCGCGTCCGACACGGTGACGTACCGGGCCGCGAAGGCCTCCGCCGTGTTCACCCCGGCCAGGTCCCGGATGGCCAGCCACCCGGCCACGGCCCGCTCCAGCACCGCGTCGTCGGCGTAGCCGTTGACCACCCAGAGCCGGGCCCGACGGCCCCCGATGGTCAGGCTCCGGCCCACCATGTCAAAGCTCCGGCCCACCCCCAGCCGCCGGTCCAGCTCCTCCGTCCGGCGGAGGAACGCATCCTGCACGATCTTCACCTGCTGCACCCCCAGAATATGGAAAAATGGCTTGCCCAAAAGGCCTTGGCTCTCCCTTTGGGAGAGCTGTCGGCGCAGCCGACTGAGAGGGCCTGCAAGCCTTTTATTCCAAAAGGGCAAAGCCCTTTTTTGACAGGTATATTATCCCGCATTTTTGCGGGATTTATTCTTGCGATAGGGGCCGCCGCGTGGCATAATAGGAACAAATCCAATTATTCCCGCAAAGGGGGCCTTGCTATGACGAAAAAACGCATCCGCCAGATGAACGCCGCGCTTCTGCGGCGGCTGTCCCTCCGCCCGGCGGCGGAATACCTGGCCGGACGGGAGGAGACGGCGGTGCAGCTGGTGGGCGAGGGATATTTCCAGCGCTTTGCGCCGCTGATGGACCGGCGGCTGTGCTGCGCCCGGGTGCTGGACCTGTGCCGGGAGGACCTGGAGCGGCTGGACGGGCCGGAGCCGGAGGAGGGCTGGCTTCCGTACTGCTATGACTTCGCCCGGCGGCTGCTGTTTCCGGAGAAGGACGCCCGCCCCGCCCACGGGGCCGGAGCGGTGTTCTTCCTGTCGGTGCTGCAGGTGCTGCTGGACGCGGAGCGGGAGCTTCTGGACTATGACCCCGCCTGGGACTTTGTGCCCCCCGGGCCGGAGGAGCTGGAGGACTGCCCCGCCGCCCCCCAGTTCGGCCAGATGATGCGCCTGTGGCGGCGGGAGTTCGTATACGAGATGATGCGCCTGGGCCTGGAGGTGACGCCCTACCGGACCCTGGAGCACATTGTGGGGGTCCACCATGTGGCCGTCACCGCCGGGCGGGCTCTGCGCCGGGGGGGCGTACCCCTGGACCTGGCCCTGGTCTCTGGCAGCGCCATCGGCCACGACATCGGCAAGTTCGGCTGCCGCCCCGGGGAGCGGGTGCCGTATCTGCACTATTACTACACCGACCAGTGGTTCCGCCGCCGGAGGCTGACGGATATCGGCCATGTGGCCGCCAACCACTCCGTGTGGGATCTGGAGCTGGACTATCTGTCGGTGGAGTCCCTGCTGCTGATCTACGCCGATTTCCGGGTGAAGCAGACCCGGGACGATCAGGGCCGGGAGGTCACGAAAATCTTCTCCCTGGCGGAGGCCTTCAACGTGATCCTCTCCAAGCTGGACGGCGTGGACTGGGAAAAGCGCCGCCGCTATGAGCTGGTGTATGCCCGGCTCTATGACTTTGAGCAGTTCATGCTGGCCCGGGGGGTGGACGTGACCCTTCTGGGGCGGGACACCCCGCCCCGGCCGGAGAAGCACACCGCCCTGATGACGGACCAGGAGGCCCTGGACGCCCTGACCCTGCAGTGCGTGGGCCACAACATCGGCCTGATGCACCGGCTGACGGGACAGCGGAGCTTTGCCTCCCTGCTGGAGCAGGCCCGGGGCGAAACCAACTGGCGGCATCTGCGGGCCTATCTGGGGGTGTTCGAGTCCTACTCCCTGTATCTGCACATTCCCCAGAAGGTCCAGACCCTGGCCTTTCTGTATGAGCTTTTGATGCACCGGGAGGGGGACATCCGCCGCCAGGCGGCGGCCCTGCTGGGGGAGATCATCGCCGGGTTCCACGCGGGCTATGCCAAGGAGCGCCCGGCGGACAGCCGCCCGGACGCAGGTGTGCCCACGGACCTGGACCAGTGGAAGCTGTACCTGCAAAGGATCATCTATCCCGACCACAAGCTGATGCCCCAGCACCAGCGCTGGATCCGCTATACCCTGAAATTCGCCGTGGACTCCCTGCTGCAGCGGTGCCCGGGCCGGGAGGAGCGGTTTCTGGCCCCCTTCTTCGCCTATTACCGCCATCCCCAGCAGTTAGAGGATGAGGTGGCCTTCCAGCTGCTGGACACGGCGGCGGCCCTGCCTCCGGCGGCCCTGACCCGGCCCCGGCAGGAGCTTCTGCTGCGGTTTGCCGAGGGGGTGTGCGACCGGGATGACGTCACCGTCCGGGCGGCGGCGGTGCTGCTGGTGGACCGGCTGCACCGGCTGGACAGCCGCAGCCGCCGTCCCCTGCGGATTTTGCAGAAGATCGACTGCCGGGACGCTGCGTCCCTGGACCTGCTGCGCCGCCGGATCATCAAGGGCGGCGCCCCCGGCCCCCTGCCGGAGCAGGTGATCTCCGACATTTTCCTGGACAACCTGAAAACCGGCACCCCCTGGATCCTGAAGCAGGTGAACATCCGCCTGCTGGAGGACTACGCCGCCCGGGAGGACGGCCCGGTGCTGCACATCGCCACCCATCTGTCAAACCTGGTGAAGGTCAGCGACCGGGTGACGGTGCGCCACAGCGCCGGAAACGCCCTGCTGGCCCTGGCCCCCCGGCTGACGGTGGACCAGCGCAACGAGGTGTCGGTGGAGCTGTCCCGGGGCCTGGAGCTGGGCCAGCAGGAGTTTGCCAAGTATATCCCCGATTATCTGGGCCGGTTCGCCCTGTGGCTGCCGCCGGAACAGTTGGAGGAGCTGCTGGCGGACCTGAGCCAGACCCTCAACGCCGCCTCGGGCCGGATGGCGGCCTCCGCCCTGGACACCGTGGGCGTGATCTATGAGGAGTACGACACCTACCGCACCCGGTTCCCGGAGGAGCCGGAGGCCTACCGCAGCCGCCGGGAGCGGCTGCTGGGCATGCTGATGAAGCGCCTGGCCGGCGGCGACGGCGGCACCCGGCAGGAGGCCATGTTCGTCCTGGGCCGCCGGGTGTTCGGCTCCGGCATCCTGGGCGAGCACGAAAAGCGCCGGGCCTTCCTGCTGACCGGGCGCAAGCTCCTGGAAACCTGCTATGAGGAGGCCGAGGACCCCCTGACCTTCTATTACCGGGCCGCCATGCTGGGCCGGGTATACCCCTTCATGACGGAGCAGCGCCTGTTCCACGGGGGCTTCCCCATGGAGGAGCCGCGGCCCATCGCCTTCTTTCCCGGCACCTTCGACCCCTTCACCCTGTCCCACAAGGGCATCGTCCGGGCCATCCGGGACCGGGGGTTCGAGGTGCTGCTGGCCATCGACGAATTTTCCTGGTCCAAGCGGACCCAGCCCTACCGCATCCGCCGCCGCATCGCGGCCATGTCCGTGGCCGACGAGTTCCATGTCCACATCTTTCCCGAGGACTTCCCGGTGAACATCGCCAATCCCGAGAACCTCCGCCACCTGCGGGAGGCCTTTCCCGGGCGGCCGGTGTCCATCGTGGTGGGCAGCGACGTGGTGGCCCACGCCTCGTCCTACCAGAGGCCCCCGGAGCCGGACTCCATCCACAGCTTCGACCATGTGATCTTCCGCCGGGACGAAGTGGCCGGGCCGGTGGATTACGGCTGCATCCGGGGCCGGGTGGTGGAGCTGACCCTGCCGCCCCAGCTGGAGGAGATCAGCTCCACCCGCATCCGGGAGGCGGTGGACGCCAACCGGGACATCTCCCGGCTGGTGGACCCGGCGGTGCAGGACTTCATCTATCGCCGGGGCCTGTATCTGCGGGAGCCCCAGGACAAGCCCATGCTGCGCACGGAGGATCTGGAGTTCTCCCTGTGCCGGGAGGCGCGGGAGCTTGCGCCCCTGCTGCACCAGCTGACCCCGCCGCCGGAGGGCCTGGCCCGGGCTATAGCGGACTCCGGGGACCAGGCGGTGCTGCTGCACCGCAGCGGCTCGTCCGAGCCGCTGGGAACCGTGACCTTCCGGTGCCTGGACTCCCAGATGCTCTATGCCCGGCTGAAAAATCCCCGGCTGACGGGCCTGGTGCGCCAGAGCACCGGCGGCCGGGCCCTGCTGATCTCCGGGGTGCTGGTGCCCCGGGGGGAGCAGCAGGAGGAGTTCGGCCAGCTGCTTTTGACGGAGGTGCTGACCCTGGCCCTGAGCCGGGAGTATGCCTATGGCCTGTACTGCCCCCTGGAGGGGGCGGCCTCGGCCTTTGCCCGGCAGCTGATCCTGCGCCAGGGCTTCGTGCCGGTGGCTGGGGAAAAGGACGCCCTGGCCGCGGATATGCGGCGGCCCCTGGTGCTCAACCGCAACGTGGACACCGCCATCAAGCAGCCCCTGGCCTCCCGGCCCGCCGTGGCGGCGGCGGTATCCGCCGCCCGCATCCGGCTGCAGGAGGCCCTGACGGGGCTGTATCCCGGCAATCTGGTGCTGAGTCTCAGCGCCGGGGTCATCTATCACCGGCTCCTGCAGCGCATCACCGCCCGCAACGGCGTTCCGGCGGAGCCGCTGGTTCCCCGGCAGCTGGGGCCGGACATCTGCGTGCCCTATGGCAAGATCCTCCGGGGCGTGACGGTGCCCAACACCGTCACCAAGACCCTGCGCACCGACAAGGTGTATGAACCGGACCTGTCCGCCTATTCCATCGAAGCCTACCCCGGCTATTCCCCTCTGCCCGACCAGGTGCGCACCATCCGGGCCTTTGACCGGCCGGTGATCCTGGTGGACGATATGCTCCACGACGGCAAGCGCATCCGCCGCCTGGCCCCCCTGCTGGAGCAGACCCACACCCGGGTGGACCAGGTGCTGGTGGGCTATCTCACCGGCATGGGCCGGGACCTGATGGAGCAGCTGGGCTATCCCGTGGACAGCATCTACTATCTGCCCAATCTGCGGCGGTGGTTCGTGGAGTCCACCCTGTACCCCTTCATCGGCGGCGACACCGTGCGCCGCACCGGACTGCTCCCCGGGGGCCTGCAGCCCTCGGTGAACCGCATCCTGCCCTATGCCTCCCCGGAGCTGCCGGACGTGGACAGCCGGGCCGTGTGGCAGCTGAGTCTGTGCTGCCTGGAAAACGCCCGGGACATCCTGCTGGCCCTGGAGGCGGAGTACCGCAGCCTGTACGCCCGGAACCTGACCCTGGCCCGGCTGGGCGAGGCGGTGATCCTGCCGCTGTGCCCGGACAAGGGGCCGTGCATGACCTATGACCTGACCCGCGCCGCCTCCACCTATCTGGACGGAGACATCGAACAGCTGCGGCGCATGAGATAAGGAGGCGTCCCTATGTATCACTACTATACCTATGACGGCCGCACCCTGTGCAGCGCCGGGGCCCTGCCGTACCCGGAGATATCCGCCCTGCCGGAGACGGGAGAGGTGCTTTGGGTGTTTCATCGGCCGCCCCTGGCCGGGCGGGACACCTTCCCGGTGACGGACCCGGCCCAGCTGACGGAGCGGGAGGGGGTGGCCTCCCTGTGCGCCGCCCCCGGCCCGGAGGGCCTGCCCCGGGAACTGACAAACGCCATCCGGGCGGGCCGGGTCCGGGCGGTGAACCTGGCCCACCCCCGTTTTGAGGAGCTGATGGCTCCCCTGCCCCGGCCCGAAAAGGTCCGGGTGAACCTGCTGGCCCTGGGGGACGTGGGCAGCACCCTGCTGATGGGCCTGCGGCTGATGGGCGGGGACGTGATCTCCTCCATCGGCATCTGCGACCTGCGGGAGGGGGTGGCCCAGCGCTGGGAGTTCGAGCTGAACCAGATCCAGCTGCCGGGGCCTTACGACGCCCTGCCGCCGGTGGAGATCGTGTCACCGGAGCAGCTGTTTGACGGGGACGTGTTTCTGTTCTGCGCCTCCCGGTTCGTTCCGGACACGGCGGTGAAAACCGGCGACGTGCGCATGGCCCAGTACCGGCTGAACCGGGAGCTGGCGGCGCTGTACGCCCAGAAGGCCCGGGAGGCCCGCTATCGGGGGCTGTTTTGCGTGGTCAGCGACCCGGTGGACCCCCTGTGCCGGGCGGTGCTGACGGAGAGCAACCGCGCTCCCGGCGGCGGGATGGACTATCAGGGCCTGCTG
This sequence comes from Brotocaccenecus cirricatena, assembly GCF_020687045.1. NCBI lineage: Bacteria > Bacillati > Bacillota > Clostridia > Eubacteriales > Oscillospiraceae > Brotocaccenecus > Brotocaccenecus cirricatena. The sequence goes on along the minus strand of NZ_JAJEPW010000047.1, from coordinate 6,858 downwards.
ACCTGCCAGGTCCGGGGCTTCGGCCTGGGGGTCATGAACGCCCGGGCGGCTTACTATGCCCGGAAGGACCCCCGCTTTGCCTCCTTCCTGACCGAGGGCCGCAGCTTCGGCCCCCACGGAGAGGACCTGGTGATCGCCAACTCCATCCGAAATTATGACGACGCCCTGTCCCGCCAGCTGACGGAGCAGGCGGTCCGCGCCAATCTCCGGATGCGGGAGATGGGCTTCAAGCCCTATGCGGCCCCGGCCCTGTCCTCCGGAGCCCTGAGCCTGCTGCTGTGCCTGCGGGGCCAGTGGCACTGCTCCTCCACCTATCTGGACGGGGTGTTCATGGGAGCCCGGAACCGGGTGCTCCCCACCGGCACGGAGCTGGAGCGTCTGCCTCTGCCCCGGCAGCTGCAAGACCGCCTGCAAATCACCATGGATCGCCTGCGGGCCATTGACTGACGGAAAGGGGGCGTGAGCCATGTCCATCACGGTACTGCTGCCGGAAAACCTATACAGCGCCCCGCTGCGGGCCCTGCTGGAGCCTATGCTGCCGGAGGGCAGCGTCATCCGCCGCCCGGAGGACGGCATGGAAAACCTGGAAAACCGCCGTCTGCTTTTCGCCGTGGCCCTGGACCCCAGCGGCTGCAACCTGGCCTATTACGGGATGCTCCAGGCCCTGCGGGGCTGCGATACCCTGCTGCGGGGCAGCGTGGCCGGGGTCATCGTCACCGGCGTGGGGGAGCTTTATACCAAGGACGTGGCCCGGGACATGGTGTTTGCCGCCAACCAGGCGGGCTGTGCCTTTCTGGGCCGGCCCCTGGTGGAGGCCACCGGCTCCCTGCGGAATTTCCGCACCCAGGCCCAGATCGGCGGCGTGGACGAGAAAACCGCCTTCCGCCTGGCGGTGGGGGAGCTGGTGGACCGGCTGGCCGCCTGGCGGCCTCTGCCGCCGGTGCGGCGGGTGCTGGCCCTTCACGCCTCCCAGCGCAGCGCCTCCAACACCCTGGCCCTGTGGGAGCTGGTGAAGGAGGCCCTGCCGCCGGAGGTATCCGTGGAGGAGGTGGGCCTGCGCAACGGCGCCGTCCCCGACTGCAACGGGTGCAGCTATACCGCCTGTCTGCACTTCGGCGAGCAGGGCAGCTGTTTTTACGGCGGCCCCATGGTGGAGGAGGTGTACCCCGCCGTCCGCCGGTGCGACGCCCTGGTGATGCTGTGCGCCAACTATAACGACGCCCTGTCCGCCAATCTCACCGCCTGCGTCAACCGGCTGACGGCCCTGTTCCGCCAGACCCGGTTTTACGACAAGCGCCTGTTCGGCCTGGTGGTGTCCGGCTATTCCGGCGGGGACCTGCTGGCCCGTCAGCTGATCTCGGCGCTGAATATGAACAAGTCCTTTTTCCTGCCGCCCCACTTCTGCCTGCTGGAAACCGCCAACGAGCGGGGCAGTCTGATCCGCCTGCCCGGCATCCGGAACACCGCCGCCGCCTTTGCCCGTGAGATGATGACGCCATAAAGCAAGCCCTCCGGCTACGCCGGAGGGCTTGCGCTTTTTATTCCATGTCCACGGTGATGTTGTCGGTGCCGTGCTGTTCAAATTCGCCCAGATACTCGTCCATGCGGCTCATGACCTCGTCATAGTTCTCCTCGGTGATGGGGGGATCGTCCATATCCCGCAGGGCCAGCTCCTGGGCCAGAATTTCAAAAAACGTGTTGTCCTCATAGGCCATGATGGCCTCGTGGATGCCGCCCTCGGCAAAGGCCCGGGAGGGGATGATCTCCCCCTGGTACAGCTCCGTCAGCCCCGCCATGCCATGGCTCAGGCAGTGGGAGAAGATCAGGCTCTCCACCTGGTCATACTGGCGGATGCGGTCGTCGCCCCGGGTGGAGTTGAGCACCCAGTTGCCGATGTATACCAGGTCCAGCAGGCGCCTGAATTGTTTTTCTGTCAGCTTGATCTCCATGAAAACACCTCCATCCGGCCGGAGCGCTGCGTCATTATGCACAGTATAGCAGACTCCGGCGGAAAATACCACTGAAAATACCGGGGAAAGTCCCCAAAATTTGACTTGAGTATCCGGGAATTCCATAGTATAATTGGTTAGTTATGATAACCACAGGCAGGAGGCGGAACTATGGACACTCGCCCCATCGGGGTTTTTGATTCGGGCCTGGGAGGCCTGACGGCGGTGCGGCAGCTGCGGCAGCTGCTGCCCTCTGAAAACATTATATACTTCGGCGACACGGCCCGTGTGCCCTACGGCGGGCGGTCGGCGGAAATTCTGCTGAAATACGCCCGGCAGGACGTGCGCTTTCTGCGCAGCCACGACATCAAGGCCATTTTAGTGGCCTGCGGCACCGTGTCCACCACGGCCCTGCCCCAGCTGCGGCAGGAGAGCGACATCCCCATTCTGGGGGTGGTGGAGCCTGCATGCCGCCGGGCGGCGGCTGTGACCCGGAACCGGCGGGTGGGCCTCATCGCCACCGCCGCCTCCGTCCGCAGCGGCGCTTACCAGCGCAGTCTGCGCCAGCTGGACCCGGACATCGCCGTAACGGCCAAGGCCTGCCCTCTGTTCGTGCCCCTGGTGGAAAACGGGCGCTTCCGGCGGGGGGACGTGGTCATCGAGACCGTGGCCCGGGAGTATCTGGAGCCGCTGCGCCGGGAGGGGCTGGACACCCTGATCCTGGGCTGCACCCACTACCCCCTGCTGACGGATATCATCGGCGATATCATGGGCCCTGGCGTCACCCTCATCAACACCGGCGAGGAGGCCGCCTGGGAGCTCAAGCGCACTCTGCGGGGATTGGACCTGCTGGCCCCGGAGGGGCCGGCCGGCCGGGCCACCCTCTGTGCCAGCGACCAGCCCGAGCACTTCGGGTCCCTGGCGTCCTATTTCTTAGGGGAGAGCCTCACCCGCCCGGTGCAGCCGGTGGACATCGACCGGTACTGACCCATGGAGGGACCTGTACGGATCACCGTCACCAGCCGCAGCCTGTTTGACGGCGGCGCCGAGACGCTGCACTTTGCGGGCGCCGGTACCCTGCGGCCCACCGCCGCCGGGTGGGACCTGCCCTATACCGCCGCCTGCCGGGAAAACGGCGCGGCGCTGTCCTCCCGCATCCGCCTGACGGCGGAGCCCAGGCGGGCCATTCTGTGGACCCTGGGGCCGGAGGGCTATGGCCTGCCCCTGGACCCGGAGCACGAGACCCAGGCCCGGCTTTCCCTGGGCCTGACCGTGGCCGTCCGGACCCGGGCAGTGGAGTTTTCCCTGAAGGAGCCGGACCGGGGATATATTCACCTAGCCTATACGCTGCTGGATCGGGGCCTGCCCCTGAGCCGGATGCAGCTGGAGATACGCATGACAAAAGAAACGATATAAGGAGAGCATCACCATGAATATGATCCAGAACGCCAAGGACCAGGTGCTGGACCTGACCGTCAGCGCCTATCAGAAGGCCGCGGCAGAGGGCCTTCTGCCCCAGGACGCGGCCGTAACCCCGTCGGTGGAGATTCCCAAGGACACCGCCAACGGCGACTATACCACCACCTTCTGCCTGGCCGCCGCCAAGGCCCTGAAGAAGAACCCCCGCCAGGTGGCCCAGATCCTCATGGACCACATGGACCTGTCCGGGTCCTACTTTACCTCCGTGGAGATGGCCGGGCCGGGCTTCCTGAATTTCCGCCTGGGGAACAAGTGGTTCCGGGACACCGTGGCCTGCGTGGAGCAGGAGGGGGCGGCCTACGGCTGCAACGACACCCTGAAGGGTCAGAAGATCATGGTGGAGTTCGTCTCCGCCAACCCCACCGGCCCCATGCACATGGGCAACGCCCGGGGCGGCGTCCTGGGCGACACCCTGGCCTCGGTGCTGCAGAAGTCCGGCGCCGACGTGTGGCGGGAGTTCTATGTCAACGACGCCGGCAACCAGATTGAGAAGTTTGCCAAGAGCCTGGAGGCCCGGTATCTGCAGATCATCAAGGGCGAGGACGCCGTGGAGTTCCCCGAGGACGGCTATCACGGCGACGACATCCGGGAGCTGGCCCAGGCCTTCTATGACCGGGAGGGCGAGAAGTATCTGGACTGCGACCAGAAGACCCGCCACGACGCCCTGGCCCGCTTCGGCCTGGACAACAACATTCCCAAGATGCAGCGGGACCTGGCCCGCTACGGCATCACCTATGACCAGTGGTTCTTCGAGTCCAGCCTCCACGAAAGCGGCTATGTGGCCGACTCCGTCCAGGCCCTGACGGACCTGGGCTATACCTATGAAAAGGATGGGGCCCTGTGGCTGCACACCAGCCGCATCCTGGCGGAGAATCTGAAAAAGGCCGGCAAGTCCGACGCGGACATCGAAAAGCTGGGCCTGAAGGACGACGTACTGCGCCGGGCCAACGGGTTCTATACCTATTTCGCCGCCGACATCGCCTATCACCGGAACAAGTTTGCCGTCCGGGGCTTCGACAAGGTCATCAACGTCTGGGGCGCGGATCACCACGGCCATGTGGCCCGGCTGAAGGGCGCCATGGACGCCCTGGGCCTGGACGGCGAGCACCGGCTGGACATCGTGCTGATGCAGTTGGTGAAGCTGGTCCGGGACGGCGAGGTGGTGCGTATGTCCAAGCGCACCGGCAAGGCCATCAGCCTGACGGACCTGCTGGACGAGATCCCCGTGGACGCCTGCCGCTATTTCTTCAACGCCAAGCCCGAGACCCAGATGGAGTTCGACCTGGGCCTGGCCGTCCGGGAGGACAGCGAGAACCCGGTGTACTATGTGCAGTATGCCCACGCCCGGATCTGCACCCTGCTGAAGGCCCTGGAGGCGGAGGGCTACACCGTCCCCGCCGCCGGAGAGGTGGACTTTTCCCTGCTGTCCGGCGAGGCGGAGCAGGCCCTCATCAAGAAGATCGCCGCCTACAGCCAGGTGGTGCGCCTGGCTGCCCGGGACTATGATCCCAGCCACATCAACCGCTACCTGACGGAGCTGGCCGGCGACTTCCACCGGTTCTATACCGCCTGCCGCATCAAGGGCGAGGAGCGCCCGGTACTGCTGGCCCGGCTGAAGCTGGCGGATACCGCCCGGTCCGTGCTGAAAAACGCCATGACCCTCATCGGCTGCACCGCCCCGGAGAAGATGTGAGTGTGACAGAGCATAACAAAAAGGAAGCCGTCAGGCTTCCTTTTTGTTATGCGTGGTATTCCGGGCCGCGGCCCTGATAGATGTCCTGCATCTCCCGGTCGATCTCGCTGATGGCGTCGGAGCACAGCCGCAGGCGGGCGGCGTCCGAGGGGGAGAAGTCCCGCTGGGACTTATAGCGCAGTTCGTGCTCCAGGCTGGCCCACATATCCATGGCGATGGTCCGCAGCTGGATCTCCACCGGCAGATGCAGCGTCCCCTCGGAGATGACGATGGGCACGTCGCAGATCAGGTGCAGGCTCCGATAGCCGGATTCCTTGGGCTCCTTGATATAGTTGACCTCCCGGATGATCTTGAAATTCTCGTTCCGGGCCAGCAGACTGCGCAGGTAACAGATATCGTCCAGATAGTTGCAGATGACCCGCACCCCGGCCACGTCCTGGATATGGGCATAGATGTTGTCGATGGTGACCTCGAACCCCCGGCGCTTCAGCTTTTCCACGATGCTGTCCACGGTTTTGATGCGGTACTCGATGTGGTGGATGGGTGAATGGTCATACAGGCTGGCAAACTCCTCGTCCAGGATCTCCAGCTGGGTGACGGCAACCTTCAGGGCGCTGCGGTACAGGTGGTTCACCCGCACCATGCCCTGGGCCAGCTCCTGCTGTTCCGGCGTACCCCCCTGGGGGATATGGATGTCCTTGAGCCGGATGGTGCCGCTTTTTTCGATCATCATGAAAAAACTGCGCCTCCTCGTTATTGGTTCTCTTATTGTTATGATTATAACATACGTCTATGACGGGTGTGTGAATAAATTGCAAAATTCGCCGTAGAAAAATCCGCCCCTTTTTCGTCATTTCGCCAAAGAACCCCATTTGCACCGGGGGCGTTTTTGTGGTATCATAGGAAAAGCGAAAGGGGGGACGGCGGATGCACGTCCGGGAGCATTTGCGCACGGTGGGCCGCCACCGGCGTCTGGTGCGGCACTACTGCCTGCGGCTGGGGCTGGTGTGGCAGGGCCTGACCCATGATCTGAGCAAATACAGTCCCACGGAGTTCTGGCGCAGCGCCAAATACTACCAGGGGTACCGCAGTCCCAACGACCAGGAACGCAAGGAAAACGGCGTCAGCCTGTCGTGGCTGCACCACAAGGGCCGCAACCGCCACCACTTTGAGTATTGGATCGACTATTGCCTGCGGCCCGACGGCAGTGTGTACATGGGCGGGTGCAAGATGCCCAAGCGGTATGTGGCGGAGATGTTCTGCGACCGCATCGCCGCCTGCCGGGTGTACCAGGGGGAGAAGTATACCGACGCCTCGCCCTATGACTACTATCAGAAGTCCAAGGACCACATTCTCATCAACCAGGAGACCAGCGACCTGCTGGACCGGTGGCTTCTGCTGCTGAAGGAGCACGGCGAGGACGCCGCCCTGCCCCAGATCCGGCGGGAGCTGAAGGACCCGGAATATTGAGAGATAACGCACCCCAGGGACGCGGAACCGCCAGGTTCCGCGTCCCTTTTTTGCGGGGGTGCCGGACTTGGCTCTCCCTATGGGAGAGCTGTCACCGAAGGTGACTGAGAGGGCCTGTAGGAGCGTAGACCCACCAATATGGCGCTTCCTATGCGGCAGGGCACACGGGCCCTGCCCTACAGGTGTTCTTTCAATAAACGTTCCGTAGGGCGGGGCCCATGTATGCAAATAAGGAGCTTTCATAATTCCTCCATTATATTCATACTC
>NZ_JAJEPW010000046.1:0-24368 GCF_020687045.1 Brotocaccenecus cirricatena | reverse complement strand
GCGGGGGCGGCATAGCCGCCCCCGCAGGGATGTGCGAGGTGATCCACCCGCGCTAAATCCCCTTTTTTACAGCAGATGACAGGCTGCGAAGTGTCCGGGCTCTACCTCTTTGAGTTCCGGGACCTCCCGTGCGCAGTCCGGGCAAGCCATAGGACAGCGGTCATGGAAGGGACAGCCGGAGGGCAGATGGATCGGGCTGGGAATCTCTCCACGCAACTCCTGAGATTCGGCAATACTGCCCTCATCAATCGTCGGTGCAGAGGAAAAAAGCGCCTTGGTATAGGGGTGTACCGGGTTGGAGAACAGCAGCCGCTTCGGGGCCCGTTCCACAATAGTTCCCAGATACATGACACCCAAACTGTCGCTGATGTGCTTGACCACGCTCAGATCGTGTGCGATGAACAGATAGGAGAAATGAAATTCATCCTTCAGATCCATAAGAATGTTCAGGATCTGAGCCTGAATGGACACATCCAAAGCAGATACCGGCTCATCCGCTATGATAAATTTAGGCTCGACCGCCAACGCCCGGGCTATGCCGATGCGCTGACGCTGACCACCGGAAAACTGATGCGGATACCGGTTGGCTTGCTCAGAGCTGAGTCCAACACGCTCCAACAGATGGATCGCCTTCTCCTGCGCCTCCGCCTTGCTGCTGCACAGCTTGTGGAACAGCATCGGATCTGTGAGGATCTCCATGATCTTCTGCCGGGGATTCAGGGAGGCATAGGGATCCTGAAAGATCATCTGCATCTCCCGACGGATGGGGCGCATCTCCTGCGGCTTGAGCCGGGTGATGTCGCGTCCGTCGAATATGATCTTGCCGGACTTTGGCTCGATCAGCTTGATGATGGTGCGGGCCGTGGTAGACTTTCCGCATCCGGACTCTCCCACCAGGCTGAACACCTCGCCCTGCTCCACATCAAAGCTGACATTGTTGACCGCATGGACCACCCGATTTTCCAGTGAAAAATGGCCGTTTTTGAATTTTACCTTATCCAGAAAATCCTTGGTTAGATTGAACTCCTGCACCAAATTCTCCACCTGAAGAATCTTACTCATGGCTCTCGCCTCCTGTCAGCGGAAAGTGGCAAGCCGCACAATGCCCCGGACTCACCTCATGGTTTTCAGGCGTCACGGTACGGCAAATATCCTGGCAGTATTTGCATCTGGGAGCGAAGTAACATCCTTGGGGCAGATCCAGCATACTGGGGACCATACCCGGAATGGACTCCAGGCGTTTTTGCTCCTCTCCCATTCTGGGGATGGAATTAAGAAGTCCCTCAGTATACGGATGGCTGGGACGGTGGATCACGTCATCCCGGGAGCCGCTTTCCACGATTTTGCCGCAGTACATCACGATGATACGATCCGCCATCTGGGAAACCACCGCCAAGTCATGGGTGATCAGAATGAGAGAAGCGCCCTGCTCCTTCACCAACTTATCCATGAGCTTGAGGATCTGCGCCTGTATGGTCACATCCAGGGCGGTGGTAGGCTCATCGGCGATGATGAGCTTCGGATTGGCAGCCAGAGCGATCGCAATGATGACCCGCTGCCGCATACCGCCAGAAAACTGATGGGGGTAGGATTTCAGCCGATCCTCAGGATTGGGGATACCCACCATATGCAGCAATTCCACACAGCGCGCATGCTTTTCCTGCTTGGTCATCTGCTTCTGGTGGAGGTCCAGCATCTCGGTAATCTGTTTCTCAATGGTATAGAGCGGATTTAGGGAGGTCATCGGATCCTGGAACACCATGGAGATCGCCTTGCCTCTGATTTTCATCATTTCCCGTTCGCTCTTTTTGCTGATGTCCTCGCCTTGGAAAAGAATTTTCTCCGATTCCACCACACCGGGCGGCTCGATCAATTTCAGAATGGAAAAGCTGCTAACGGATTTGCCGCTGCCCGACTCGCCCACGATGCCCAGCACCTGTCCCTCATCCAGGGAAAAGCTAATGCCGTCCACCGCCTTGACTACACCGCGGAAAGTGTGGAAATAGGTTCGCAGGTTTTCCACCTGCAGCAGTGTTTCGCTCATCTCGCTCCCCCCTTACTTCAGCTTAGGATTGAACTCATCGCGCAGGAAATCTCCCAAAAGATTGATTCCAAACACGATCAGCATGATGTAGAGACCCGGCATCACCGCGATCCACCAGTATCCGCTGAACAGCACGTCGAAGCCGTTCTTGACCAGCATGCCCAGAGAGGGTTCCGTGACCGGAACGCCTGCGCCCAGAAAGCTCAGCGTGGCTTCCGCCAGAATAAGGCCGCCCACCTTCATCGTGGAAATAACGATGACGGTTGTCATTACGTTGGGCAGCACATGCTTGGCGATGATCAGGATATTGGGGATACCGATGACTCTGGCCGCATCTACATATTCCATCTGCTTCACCGTCAGCACCTCGGCGCGGACGGTACGGACGTATGTGACACATCCGATGATCGTAAATACGACCAGCAGCTTGCTTACACCCCGTCCAAACATGGTCATGATGAAGAGGGCCACGAGGATATCGGGAAAAGAGAGCAGGATATCTGCCAAACGCATGATGACAGCGTCTATTCTCCCGCCAAAATAGCCCGAAATCAGTCCCAGCGTGATACCTACGGCGCAGGCCAGCAGCGTACCTACAACGCCGATAAAGAGGGAGATACGGCTTCCGTAAATAAGAGAGCTGAAAATATCCCGTCCCTGACTGTCGGTACCGAAAATAAACCGGGCGTCACCTCCCGCCTCCCATGCAGGCGGTTTGTAGGAATCTGTGAGGGAAAGAGAGGCTACATCATAGGGGTTCTGCGGAGCAAACAACGGCCCGAAAAGGGCAATGAACAGTACCAGTACCACGATCACCGTACCGACGATAGCGGACGGACTGCGCTTGTAATTATGAAAGAACTCAGACTCAGCAATGCGCCGGAACAAGCTCTTGTTGGGGGCCGCGCCCCTTTTTTTCATTTCATCCATAGCGCATCACCTGAATTGGATTCTCGGGTCGATGACTGTATACAGAAGGTCGACCACAAAATTGATAAACACAAACAACACCGTAGTCAGGATCAGATAGGCCACAATGACCGGCCGATCCACCGAGTTAATGGAGTCGATGAGAAGCTTGCCGAGTCCCGGCCAGGAGAAGATGGTCTCCGTCACCGTCGTAAAGGCGATAAGGGAACCGATTTCCATACCGAACACCGTAATAACCGGGATCAAGGCATTTTTCAGGGCGTGTCCAAAGAGGACCTTCCGGGTAGACACACCTTTGGCTCGGGCAAATTTGATATAATCCTGCCGCATATTCTCCATCACACCGGCGCGGGTAAGGCGCACCAGAGACGCGATGTTGGTCACAGACAGCGTAAAGGCCGGCAGGATGATGTACTTAAGTCCACCGGGCGCAAACAGGCTGAAATTCATCCCCAGAAACGGCGCGGTCGCGCCCCGTCCCGAGGAAGGGAACCAGTGCAGCTTCAGAGAGAAGATGTAGATCAGCATGATGCCAATGAAGAAGGATGGCAGGGAAATGCCCAGAATGGAGCCTCCCATCACCAATGTGCTGGATTTTCGTTTGGGAAAAGCGCCCGCATATACGCCCAGCGGGATAGAGATAACCAGCGCCAGCACGACTGATACAAAAACCAGCTCCAGCGTAGCAGGTACCCGCTGGGCAATCAGAGAGAGCACGTCCACCTTATAGATATAGGACTTGCCGAAATCCCCCTTGAACGCATTGGTAACAAACGATACATATTGCTCCAGGATCGGTCTGTTGAGCCCCAGTTCTTCTCGAACCTGCTCGCGAACCTCAGGCGGAGCCTTGGGCGAGACCAGCATATTGACGGGATCGCCAATAAAGTTGGCCAGAACAAATACCAGAACGGACACAATGAAAAGTGTAACTAGCATTTGCGCCAGCCGCTTCAGGAAATACTTGAACACGGTAACACCTCATTTACGGGCTTACACCCTTTTGGCGGGAGGCAGAAGGGAAGATCCCCTTCTGCCTCCTCCCATTGACTGTTCTTATGTACGCTTAGAAGGTGAAGTCCCAAGCCAGAATATGGTCATCGCAACTGGGGGTGTACTGAATGCCGGCGCGCACGCCGAAGATATTGTGCTTGAAGAACAGGGGGATGTAGGCGGCCTCGTCCCGGGCGATCTGATCCACCTGCTCCACCAGCGCTGCACGCTTGGCCTGATCGGGCTCAACAGATGCCTGATCCAGCAGCGCATCCACCTCGGCATTGCTGTAATGGCCCCGGTTGCCTTCGCCCATGCCGGGCTTGCCGTCGTAGGTATAGAGCATATCGTTGAAGATGACCATGCCCTCGCCGGAGCTGTCGCCCCAGCCCGCCATGAAGAAGGAGGACTGGAGGTTCTCTGCGCTTGTCTTCTCATAGAAGGAGGCGCGAGGCAGCAGGTTCACCTCGGCCTTGATGCCCACCTTCTCCAGATAGCTTGCAATGGCCTGAGACACCTGATCGGCGTTCACGTCACTGTCGTTGCGGGCATCGATGCGGAGATAGAAGCCATCGGGATAGCCAGCCTCCGCCAAAAGCTGCTTGGCAAGCTCGGGATCGTAGGCGGGACGCTCTGCGTCGGCATTATATCCCACACAGATGCTGGGCATATAGGAGTTGGCCACGGTGGCGTAGCCGTTCATGACGGTATCGATGATCGTCTGAATGTCAATGGCGTGGTAAATGGCCTGACGAACCTTCACGTTGAGGAGCGGGTTGGGATCGTCGGTGCCGGCAGAGCCATGCTCATTGAGCTGATCAAAGCCCATGTAGTTGCAGGACAGGCTGGGATTGGTAATGACCTGGACGTTGGGGTCGTTCTCCAGGCGGTTCACGTCCATCACAGGGATGTTGGAGATAAAGTCCACCTCTCCGTTGATGAGAGCGGTGGTGCGGGTAGCTGCATTGGCGATCACGCGGAACTCCACGGTCTCTGCATCAGGCAGCTCGCCCCAATACTCGTCGTTGCGGACCAGCTTGATATAGGATTCCTTTACATGCTCCACCAGACGATACCGGCCGGTACCCACGGGGTTCGCGGCGATCTCCTCGCTGGTAAGTCCCTCACAGGTCTCCTTGTCAAGCATCATGATATGGACCAGGCTGCCGTCAAACACGGGATAGGGGATCTTGGTCACCAGCTGCACGGTGTAATCATCCACCTTCTTGACCTCCTGAAGACGCATGAGGTACACGCCCATCTCCAGAGTAGGATCGTTGAGGATGCGCTCAAAGCTGAAGACCACGTCATCGGCATTGAAGTCGTTTCCGTTGGAGAACTTCACGCCATGGCGGAGCTTGAACTCCCACGTCACGCCGTCATCCAGAACAGTCCAGCTCTCTGCCAGACCGGGCTTCCTGCTCAGATCTGCATTATAGTCAACCAGAGCGTCGTACAGGTGAGACGCCATCTGCATCTCGATGCCGCTGTCCTTTACCGCGGGGTCCAGCGAGACAACATCATTCAGCACCGCGATGGTCAGGCTCTTTTTGCCGTCATCAGAGGGGTTGCTCTGCTGCGATTTGTCTGCCCCACAGCCGGTCAAGGCCACCGAGAGACACAGAGCTACGGACAGGAACATTGCGATGGTTCTCTTTTTCATAGCTGTTTCTCCTTTAAAAAAATTTCTTATCTCACAAGGTGCGTCGTTTACAGGTATCACTGAAGCGACAGACCGTTGATCGCCTTTTCCATCTGCTCCAGAGCCTTTGTCAGGGTACACCTGGGGCAGGCCACGTTCATGCGCAGGAAGGCCTCTCCCTGCTCGCCGAACTCATAGCCGGCGCAGAACGCCACCTTGGCCTCGTTGATCATGAAGTGCTCCAGGGCCATGCCCCGGTAGGGCAGCTGGGAGCAGTCCAGCCAGACCAGATAGGTGCCCTCGGAGGGGATCATGCGGATCTGGGGAATGCGCTCCCGCAGGAACTGCTCCAGATACGCCTTGTTGTCGGAGACGTAGGCGATGGCCTGATCCAGCCACTCCTCGCCGTCGTTGTAGGCGGCTATGAGGGCTGCCATGCCGAAGATGTTGTCCAGCCGTGTCTGGGCAATGGACATCTCCTCGTTGAACTTGCACCGCAGGTCGTCGTCTGCCAGCACGAGAGTGGCCATACCCAATCCGCCCAGATTGAAGCCCTTGTTGGAGGAGTAGCAGACCATGGAATGGCGCAGTACCTCCTCGCCCAGCAGGCCAAAGGTGGTGTGAGGATGCTCCGGCGGCACGAAGTCGCAGTGGATCTCGTCCACCAGCATGAAGATGTTGTGCCGCAGACAGATCTCCGCCACGCCCTCCAACTCCTGACGGGTCCATACCCGGCCGGTGGGGTTGTGGGGGCTGGAGAGCACCAGTACCTTCACGCCGGAGGCAGCCTTGGCCTCCATGTCGGCGAAGTCGAAGGTGTAGCGTCCATCCTTCCAGACCAGCGGCGTCTCTACCAGCTTCCGGCCGCCCCGGGTGACCATGTCAAACAGCGGGTCGTAGTTGGGCATGGGTACCATGACCCTGTCGCCGGGCTTGGTGAGGATGCGCAGCACCACGTTCATGGCGTAGATCACGCCGGGAGGTGCAAAGGCCAGATGCTCATAGTTGACCTCAAAGCCGTGGCGCTTTTTCAGCCAGCCCATCACCGCGTCATAATAGGGCTGCTGGCGCACGCCGTAGCCGTAAACCGGGTGGGCGGCGCGCTTCTGTACGGCCTCTACGATGCAGGGGGCGCAGGCAAAATCCATGTCCGCCACCCACATGGGGATCACATCGTCCCGGCCGAAATAATCCATATCGCAGTCCCACTTAAAGGAGAAGGTATTTCTGCGATTGATGGGGGTATCAAAATCGTATCTCATGCAGCGCCACCAACCATTGCAACGACGACCCACAGAATCATGGACACTGCCGCCGCCAGCAGCGCATAGGGGAGCTGGGTGCGGACGTGGTCAATGTGGTCGCAGGCGGCGCCCAGAGAGGAGAGCACCGTGGTGTCGGAAACGGGGGAGCAATGGTCGCCGAACAGACCGCCGCTGACAACGGCGCCCACAGCGGCGTAGACCAGCGTACCCAGCTGACCGCCGGTGAAGGAGTAAGCCATGGGAACAGCGATGGGAATGCAGATGGCGAAGGTGCCCCAGGAGGAGCCAGTGAAGAAAGAGATCACGGCGCCCGCGACGAAGGCCACAGACAGGAACAGGGCGGGGGTCATCCAGCTCTCGCAGACACCCAGCAGGAAGTCGGCTGCGCCCATGGACTTGGTGATGGTGTTGATGCAGTAGGCCAGGGCCAGGATCAGCGTGGCGGACATGACACTCTTCATGCCCTGCACGGCGGTGTTCACCAGATCGGTCACGCTCTTGAACACCTTACGGATGCTCAGCTCGATGGCCATGTAGATCACGGTGATGATGAAGCACTCCAGGATCTTCACGCCGCCCTTGGCGATGTACGTCCAGATGGCGGTGGCTACCAGGATCATGATGGGGACCAGGAAGTCCAGCATGACGTTGGGCTTCACATCGCTGTCGTTGCCCTTCTGCAGCTCCTCCAGCTCGGTGCCCATCATGGGGACGGCGCCGTCACGCAGCAGCTTGCCGGTGGTGCGGGCGCGCTGCTCCGCCTTGCGCATAGGCCCGAAGTCGGGGAAGATCTCCAGTGCGGAGAGCAGCGTGATGAGCACCATCAGAATCGCGTAGAAGTTAAAGGGGATGGCGCTGATGTAGACGCTTACGCCCTGCTCATTGGAGGTCACAGGGCCGCCCAGATCCGCCACCAGACCGGCCACGTAGGCGCCCCATGCCATAAAGGGCATCAGGGTGCACACGGAGGCGCAGGTGGAGTCGAGGATGAAGGCCAGCTTCTCTCTGGGCACGCGCATCTCATCCGTCAGGGGACGCATGACCACGCCGCGCAGCAGAGGGCTCATGTAGTCGTCGATGGTGAACAGACCGATGAACCAGGTGGCCAGCTTCACGCTGCGGGGGGATTTCACCTTTCCGGCGATCATCTCCGCGAACGCCTTGACCACGCCCGCCTTCATGAAGAACGCGATCATAATGCCGATGAATACCTGGATCAGCAGGATCCAGATGAAGTCCTCGTTGCCCAGAGCCTCCTTCGCCAGAGCGGAGAAGCCGAAGGCGGGGTCATGCCCCAGCAGCAAAACGCCGGAGAGACAGCCCATGAACAGGGCAAAGACCGCGTCCTTCTTCCAAAATGCCAGCAGCAGGGTAAGCGCAAGGGGAATCAATGACAAGATACCGTAGTTTGCAGCTTCCAATACAAATACCTCCTTAAAAATAGAATGCGGGGGTGACCTTTAGCCTCCCTTCTGATAACTTTGTTACATTCCTGATTATAATTTATCACACCGCCCTTGTCAATCCCGCATAAGTGCCAAGAAGTCTGATAAATTTTTGTCTAAATCGCTGTCTTGAAGGCTCTTTTCGCCTCGCCCTGCAAAAAAAAAGTTATATCCCCGCCGCTTTCCAGCATATTAGGTGTTGATTTATCCATTTATCTTTGATATACTGATTTTCAGCAGCGCCATGTAACAGTTTTTTATCAGGCAAGGATTATTGTTGAGAAAGTAGGGATACAGTGAGCAACTACGCCAGTCTTGAGCGATACATTCCCTTGGTGAAATTCATGGGGGAGATCTGCGGGAAGAATTATGAGATCATCCTCCACGACGTTTCCACGCCGGAGCGCTCGGTGATTGCCGCCTGCAACGAGCATCTCAGCGGCCGCCGCGTGGGTGACCCCATGACGGAGTTGGCCAAGGAACTGCTGCGAACCGGAGCCTATAAGGAGCACGACTATGTGGCCAACTATGAGGGCCGTACCCGGGGAGGCAAGCGTTTTGTCTCTTCCACCTATTTCATTAAGGAAAAGAGCCAGTTGGTGGGACTGATTTGCGTGAACCACGATGTGGAGGATATTTTGGTGCTCTCGGAGCATCTCTCCAACCTGCTCCATTCCTTTTCTCTTCCGCAAGAGGAGGAGAGCTCCGCCTATACCGAAGACCTGGACGATTCCATCCCGGAGTTGTCCAGCAATCTGATCCACTCCACCATCCTCGGCTATGGTATTCCCTCCAATGCCATGCATACCGCCGACAAGCTGGAGATACTCCGCTCTCTGGAAGCGCAGGGGGTATTCCAGACCAAGGGCTCCGTCGGGCAGGTCGCCAGGGAGCTGCACATCTCCGAACCCACGGTCTACCGCTACCTGCGGCGTATCCGCAGCGAAACGGTATGACCTTCCGCCGCGGTGCTTTACCCGCAAGCGGGACGCTCTGACGTCTCGACGTGTAAAGCGACCAGCCAGGCACATCCAATTTAACAGCAGCTATTGGCGGATCCCAGACATTTTGCCCAATACTTCCCGATCCCCATGTCTCTGCATTTATTATGATTACGCTTCTGATAAAGGAGGGCTCAAGCATGAAATTTTACATTCTTTGTGACATTGAAGGTGTGGCGTCTTTGGCCTGCTGGGACGAGGCTCGTTCGGCTAACGCCTGCTATGCGCCTATGGCGCGGGAAATGGCGTTAGAGGCCGCCGCCGCGGCCCGCGGCCTTTTCTCCGGCGGAGCCGATGAGGTCGTCATAGAGGATATGCACGGAGATGGCTGCAACATCGACTGCGCCCTGCTCCCCAGAGACGCCCGTCTCCTTCGGGGGATCACCCACGATATTGTGGGCCTTACCGGTATTTTTGACGAGAGCTATGACGGTGTGCTGATGGTCGGCTTTCACGATGCCGCCTCTGCCCCCGGAAATCCCACGTCCCACACGATGGTAAGCTCCCGCATTTTCCGCCTTACGGTCAATGGCGCGCTGTGGGGAGAATTCGAGATGTACGCCCATGCCGCCGCTTACCGGGGCGTTCCCACCCTATTCGCCAGCGGCGACGAGGGGATGTGCGCGGCTGCGGCGCGCACCGTACCCGGCCTGCTGACCGTACCGACCAAATCCGGCCACGGCTACGGCGTTCTGACAAAGACCCCGGAGCTTGTCCGCGAAGAGATCGAAGGCATGATGGCCAAGGCTGTGGCGGCGGCAAAAACAGCCACACCTCCGGCGCTTCCCGATCACTTCCACGTGGAGATCACCTATGTACATCATTATGACGCCTATGGATGCTCCCACTATCCCGGCGCCAGCCTCATCTCTCCCACCACCGTGGCCTTTGATGCCGATGATTACGGTGATGTGCTGCGCTTTTTCTACTTTGTGATCTAAGAAACGGAGGTATATGCTATGGCTGTTATTGCCTATCAATACCGCGGTGAGCTGGTGGATCAGATCCATCGGGGACATATCGCGGTAACGGATCACACAGGCCGGATACTTTGGAAGCTCGGTGATCCGGATCGTCTTACGTTTGCCCGCTCCTCCGCCAAGCCCCTTCAGGCAATTCCCGTGGCAGAGAGCGGTGCGCTGGAGCATTATGGCATTACCCCGCAGGAGCTGGCCGTCATCTGCTCCTCCCATAACGGGGAGCCCTTTCATGTAAAGGCCGTGGAGAGCATTCTGCACAAGGCAGGGCTCTCCCCCGATCAGCTATGCTGCGGGGCAGAATACCCCATGTATGTCCCTGCCGAGGACGCCTTGAAGATTGCCGGTATTCCCCGGGCGCCCATCTACTGCGACTGCTCCGGAAAGCACGCCGGTATGCTCATTACCGCCCGCCATTTCGGGGAGTCTTTGGAGAACTATACTGCATTGGAGCACCCTGTTCAGCAGCGTATCCTCTCGGTGTTCGCTGAAATGTGCGGCGTAGAGACCTCCGAAGTCCAGTTGGCCGTGGACGGCTGCGGCGTTCCGGTCCACGCGCTGCCCCTTTACCGGCTGGCACAGGGCTACGCCCGTATGTCTCTCCCCACGCTTTTCGCCCCCACCCGGGCCACTGTCATCCGGCGCATCACGTCCGCCATGACAGCACATCCGGAAATGGTGGCAGGGACCGATCGCGTCTGCACGCAGCTGATGGCCGCCTTCGGCGACCGCATCTTCTGCAAATCGGGTGCCAGCGCATTCTATGCCGTGGGCATCAAAGATAAGGGGATCGGCATTGCCCTCAAAATGGAGGACGGCGCCTCCTCCATCGTCCCGTATGCCATCCTCTCGGTTCTCACCCAGCTCGGCGTCATCACGCCGGAGGAAGCCTGTTCTCTGCCCCGCTATCACGACAAAAACCTTTACAACAACCATCACGCCGTTGTGGGCCGCACGGAGCTGGCCTTTCAACTGGAGCCGTTCTGCTAACGGCAAGGACTGCACGCAAAAACAGAGCGCATCTGTCCTCTTGCCAGAAAGCAACATAAACAAAGCCACCCGCTTGGCAGGTGGTTTTGTTTATGCCGGCATGGCACTCCGGATAAAGCGTTTTCCCGATTTCCGGGCATAGGTCGAATGGTATGCTCTTGCGAAGGCGCACAGCTTCGCGGTCATACTTGGAATATGTATTTCCTCAATGAAGTTGAAGATAACTTTTATCTTCTTGGTATTCCTATGTTTGCTGAAAATAGAGACGATTCACAACAATCCAATGACGAACTTTTAAAGCTATTTTTATCGGCTAAGCAAGTAGAAGGCTGCTCAGAAAGATCATTGAAATATTACAGAACTGCTCTATGCTAAGATGATTACATCGCTTGACAAGGGCACACAGCCCTTTGTCGTGTGCGATGGATAAGTAAAAGTCAAATTTTCCACTCAATCGAAACGTGTTCGTCGGTTGCGCGGATCTGTGAGATCAGGCCGTCGGCAACCTGCCGCCTGTCCTCAAAGTCAATTTCTTCCCATTGGTTGAGGTAGACCGACAACCGCTCGATCTGCTCCGGGGACATGGTTTCCGCCGACAGCGCCGCAATCTCTTTTGTCAGGGCTTGGCGGTGTGTGTCCAGCTCCTCGATTTTGCTGTTGGCATAGGACAGCAGCACCGCATTGGCCCCGGTCAGAGTATTCAGCAGCTTTTCAATCTCGTCCTCCACGCGGGCAAGCTCCATGTTCAGCGCGGTCAATTTGGGATTGACTTTTTCCCGCTTTGCCGTCAGCGTCTGGAACTCGGACAGCTTCTTGACCATTTCACCGTACAGGAACCTTTCAAATTCCCGTGTACGGAGTGTCCCGCAGCCGTCACAGCTTTTACTGTCGGCCCGCTTAGAGCAGCGGAGATACTGAACGCCTGTAGGATTGCCGACGCTCATAAGCGCATACCCGCAGCGGCCACACTTGACCTTTCCGGCAAGCCATGTGTTCTTTGCCTTGCGCCCGCCTTGGAATGTCTTGTTTGCCATGAGCTTCTTCCGGCAACGCAGCCATGTATCAGACGATACAAGCCCCTCACTGGGAGCCAGAACAAGTATCTGATCTTTCAGGTGCTTGTTTTTTCTTTCCTGCACATCCCGGCCCTGATAGAGATAGTAGCCGTTTGTCCCGGCAAAATCTGTGGCTTCATTGACTACCACCGCACCCTGGCTTTTGAAGAACTCGTACATATCGAGGTCAGCCTGTGCGTAAATGGGGTTTCTCAAAAGCTGGGAGATAAAGCCCCGTTTCATTTCCTTGCCATAGATCAGGATGCCCTCGTCGGCAAAGTAGCGGGCGATGTCCCCGAAAGAGGTTCCGGGCTGGGAGTACATTTCAAACATCAGCTTTGCAATATCTGCCGTTTCCGGGTCAGGCTTCATCATTTTTGTGCGGATGCCCTCAATGGTGGTCAGCTCCAGTTGGAAACCGTAGGGGGCCGCGCCGCTCATGTGAAAACCGTGCTGGCAGCGGGAATAGTAGGCATCGGTCACGCGCTTCTGGATGGTTTCACGTTCAAGCTGGGCGAACACGATGCAGATATTCAGCATGGCCCGCCCCATCGGGGTGGACGTGTCAAACTTCTCCGTGGAAGATACGAACTCAACATTGTATTCCTGAAAAGTTTCCATCATGGTTGCGAAGGCCAGAATGGAACGGCTGATACGATCCAGCTTATAGACCACCACGCGCTTGATCAGGCCCCGGCGAATATCGGCCATCATTTCTTGAAACTTAGGCCGGTCGGTATTCTTGCCGGAATAGCCCTTGTCGGTGTACTTGCGGAAATTGCCTCCTCTCAATTCATACTTGCAGAACTCGATCTGGCTTTCAATGCTGATACTGTCCTTGCGGTCAACGGACTGTCTGCCATAAATGGCATCTTCACGAATAATCATTTGGTGCTCCTTTCCGTGTAGGAGCTACCAAACCTTACACCTATATTATACCTCTGGCAGCCCCGCATCTCAAGGATGTCCCGCATTAGTGCATCTGCGCCCGTCCCGGCGCATACTTCACAAAGACCTCATACAGACAGCTTTCAATCTCACGCTTGCGCTTGTCCCGTGCTCGGGGAGAGAGCATCGGGGTCAGGTTTTCCACGGTGATGGATTTGCCCTGGAAAGACGCGGTTTTGACTTCCTTGTGATAGCCGACTCTTGTCTCCGTCATCTGAAAACCTCCTATAAAAATCAGCGATGTGAATAGATTTGATGGTTTCCCGTTGTCCGTGGGGAAACGTGAAAGGACGGCACAAAAGCGCCGTCCTTTGACCTTGCCCCACCTCTGGCCACGATGACCAGAAGCAGCGGGACAGTTGTTTTCCGTTTCAATCCACAAAAGAGGGAGCCGCCGCGCCGGAATGGTTTGGGCTGTCATAAGACAGAAAGGCCCGGTTTGGCGGCTCCCTGTATGATTGTTGTGTGCCGTATTTGCCACGCATCCCCGGCACGGGGAGTATTCCAGACCGCCGATGGCTTCGGCTGCATAGCCCCACAGCACCGCTGCCCGTGGAGGGCTGGCGCATACCGCAGGAACTCCCCCTCAAGTCTGTGGGAGGGCGTGAGCAAGTTTCATTATCCTCCGCGCTGTCCTCGCGCCCGGTTTGCCAGCACCGGGTCAAAGGCTGCGTTGATCGCTCGGCCAGCTTGTCCATCACCTCCTGAGCTGGCTGTCGTGGCGGCGCACCTTACGTCGCTATCACGCGGATTTCGTATCGGGAATACTGTCTATTCAGTTTTCAAGGCGAGGAAGAAAACTCCTCTCACCTATCAGGAGGTTTCGGGGGCAAACGTACTCCCTCTTACAGAGATTTTTTCAAAATATTTTTCATAGCGGCCAGCCCACGCTCAACGGAGCAGCAGATGCGGCTCCGTCCAACGCCCTCGGCTGCCGCGATCTCGGCCTTGCTCATGCCGAGAAGATAGTGCTGGTACACACGCCGGGCCTGCGTGGGCGGGAGCTGGGCCATCGCATCATAGAGGGCAAAGGTGGTTTCCCTCGCCTCAATGTACTCGTCCGGGGTCATGGGCTGGCGGAGCACGTCGGCCTCAAAGCCGGGATCGGTGTCCAGCGAGCACTCGCCATTTCTGCGCTTCTGCCGCTTGTAGCTGTCGCACAGGCGACCTCCCATAGAGAGGGCGGCGGCGATCTCGTCCGAAACTTCCAGCATCACATTTTCAGTCATATAGGGGTAATACCGTTTCAGGTTGATAGTCGTCATAATTGTCCTCCATTTCAAAAGGTGGTTGGTGAGTGCGGATTGAAATGGAGAACAGGCGGCCCCCGGCACCTTAGAGCCTCTGGCCACCGTGACCAGAAGCAGGGGCATATAAAAACGCCCGCACAGCATGACGCTATGCGGGCGCAAGCAAATAAATATCTTGTTACATGATGTTTAATTTCATATTCAGAGACGAACTGCTCCGATGGAGGGGCTATGCTTTTTTTAGCTGGTGCAGATCATGAACGCTATGGAAAAGTAAAATGGACACGGCGATACCTCCTCGGACACCGCCGTATCCTTAAAAAGGGCGACTTTACCACACCCCCCGTTGATCCAATTTTTCAAAAGGAAAACGGCGGCTGAAATGAACTATTTCAACCGCCGCGACATCTCAAGCGCAAGATCGTTGTAGTGCAACGGTTTTGTGTTGGGAACGCTTATTTTGCAGGAGCAAGAGCAAAGAGCCGATAACAGCAGGAAATAAATCTGCGTGTTATCGGCTCTGCGTCTATGCGTCTGGCTCTTTGATAACTGTCATATTGAATTTTGTTACATTTATTAGCGATACTTGTCTACATTTTGGACAGAACAGAGGAATATTTTTTAATTCCGTGTTATACCTAATCTGCACCCTTGTTTTATTCCCACAAACTGGACAGCGGATAAATTGTACTTCTTGCATGAGCTAATCCACTTCTCAATTTTCTGTGTTAAGAAACGCAGCAAGTGCATTATGAACTTCAACCGGGTCTTTAACACTATATGTGAAGGATGAAGTCGCATTTGTTTCTATCCAAATTTTAGAATAGTCGGCGGTAAAACTGATTATGGAATCCATAGAATTGTCCAAACGGTAAAATGTGATCTTGTTAGTGTCTTCACTATCATCCCAAGAACCTTTCTGGACTTCTTTCTTGTTTACCTCAATCCCTTCTATAAATGTCAACAGTTGATCGAGTTCCGCTTTGTCTGTAATGGTTTTGCTTCCATCAGCAATCTTTATTTCAGAATATGTTGCAGACGGAGTTGCTATTGCGGGAATGTTGGTAATGGTTTCCTTTACCGTTGAATACTGAGGGCGGTTGGGGATAAGGCAAACCGCAATAACTGCAATCAAGATTACTGCTCCTAACCCGGCAAAGCCAATTATTTTCTTTGTGTTTGATTTCATAATATTTATTATCCTTTCTTTCGGGCTTCCCTCAGCAAATGCCATCGGTACGCCAAGTGTACTTTTTTCGATTGAAAGATCCAAAAGTGACTGGCTGTATTCTTTACGGATATCCGTCTTTGCCTTTCTGATAACTCTTTCATCGCAGGACATTTCCATATCAGTAACAAACAGCTTAAATGCGATCCATACAAGCGGATTAAACCAATGTAAAACAAGGATTACATACCCTATCACTTTTGCGAGATTATCATGGCGGGAGAGATGGGCCTGTTCGTGAGCGATCACATATTCCTGCGTACTGGCTAAATTGCTCGGCAAGTATATTTTAGGATTTCGTAATCCAATAGCAAAAGGTGTGCTGATTGTTTGAGTGATGTAAATATTGTCCCGTAAAAGGACGGCATTCTGTAATTTCTCTTTGAGTTTGAAATACGAGCGTATGGTATGTAGCAAAAATATGAAAACACCAATATACCATATTATCTTCCCACAAAAGGTAAAGGCTTGATATACATTTATAGAAGAGCCAAAAATCTCAGTCGCTACGACCGGATTGATTACATTATCTATTACTTTTATACCCGTTTCCACACATGGCGTTTCAATATAAAGCATATCGGTGGACAAAGGCATAGTATTAAACGGTAATATGCTTAAAACACTTTCAAAAGAAAAGGGTACAAGTAGGCGAAAGAAAGCTACGAACCACAATGTATAAGAGAAAACTTTGGGAGCCTTTCTCAACAGCAATCGCACCAATACAATTATCAAAATGGCAAAGCTTCCGGTAATGCTCATGTTTACAACATCGAAAAATATTTTATCGCTCATAGTCATTCCTCTGCGTTCTGCTTGATGATTTTCTGTATCTCAGTAATTTCCTGTTTTGAGAGCTTCTTTCGGCGGGTAAATGCAACCAAGAACTGCGGCAGCGATCCGTTGAAATTATCTTCTACAAATCCCTCGCTTTGTTTTGTAATCCATTCCTGTTTTGTGAGAACAGATGTAACGCTACCCGAATTGTTCTGGAAAATCCCCTTGTTGCAAAGGCGTTTCAGCATCGTATATGTTGTAGATTTCTTCCATGAAAATTTCTGTTCACAAAGCTGCACCAACTCCCCAGAAAGAATTGGCTCATGCTCCCAAATCAAGTTAGCAAACTCCAGTTCCATATCTCCAAGTCTATAATTCTTCATTTACAGCCTCCTTGTAGGTCTACATACATTAGACTTTCACTTATAGTCTAACTCTTGTAGACCTATTTGTCAAGACCGTCCACAGAAAGTTTATAAATTAAGGTACAGCAGCAGACGGGAGAAAACAATCACAGAGTAAAATATCCTTTTTATAAACACGAAATAAAATATGAGCAAAAATGAAATTATAAATCGTTCAAATACTAATACATGAAATGTAAAATTACATTGGGTGATGTCTGTGCAATTTGAACGAGATGAACGCAAATTTGATTTCCATGATATAGGGCTTGCCATCAAGCGGGCTCGTGAAGCCAAGGGGATGACACAGGAGCAACTGGCCTGTATCATTGACCGTGATCCCCGCACCGTCATGTATAACGAAAACGACGGTCAGCATCCGAGCTTGAATACCTTTTATCAGATGGTGACAATGTTTGATATATCGGTGGATCAGTTCTTTTATCCAGACAAGGGAGCCGCCAGCGGGTGCAAAAGCCGCATTGATGTGATGCTCAGTTCTATGGACGAAAAGGACTTGCGGTTGGTAGAAACTATAATCCGGGCAATCAAAGACGCCAAAGAAACGGAGGAAGCGTAAGAAAGCGCAGCCTCCGTTTTTTGCGCCATTTTGGGATAACGCACTAACGGCAAGCAAGGCAAGTGTATTGACACTTGCAATTTCCACGTTGCGGAAATGCTTGTTGGGGTGCCCCCAAACCCGCTGGACTTCTGGCCACCGTGACCAGAAGAAACATTGTCTGCGTCGCCGTCCCTAACGGGCCTGCTCCTTATTGCGCTGGTTGTCCGTCAGCCCGCGCAAGTGATCCACGCTGCCCTTAACCGCCACCAGCTCCCGCATATCCTGCTGGGCCTTGTGGTATTCCAAATAAAGAGCCTTTTTCCGCGCTGCCAGTTGGCGGCGTTTTTCTTTTAGTACGTCCATTTTGGGGAGCTTCTCGCCGCCCAGCAGCTCGGCCATTGTCGCCTTGGCCGCCCGGTAGTCGGCCAGCACCGCCTCATGCTCGGCAAGATATTTCCGGCTGTACTTGGCGGCCTTGTACCCATCGAACGCGGGGCGGGTCTTGGCGTACTGCACCACGGCGGCCATCAGATCGGACACACGGGAAAGCTCGACCTCGGTCTGCTGAATGTCCCCGGCCAGTGTGTGAAAAAGCTCTGTGGCGGCGTCGGTCTTTGCGGCCAGATCGTCATATTCAAAGAGCTGGTGCTCTTTCAGATATTGCAGCGCAGCCGCCATCTGTTTAAGGTTATACACCTTGGCCCAGCGTTCATAGGCGGGGCCTTTGCCCTGACGCATCCGCTCCTGAATGTCGATCAGCAGATTGACACGGCGGGGCGTGGGCGCTCTCCGCACCGGGGCCGTTCGTGTGGGAGCCTTGCCGTCAATGACGGCCTGCACGTCCTCGGGGCCATAGCCGTCCCCCAGCGTGGATGCCCGGAAACGGGCCGCCCGCTGTTGTCCTGGCACAAGGAATGAGATCACGCCGCCGCGCCCGTGTTTGACCTGTATGCCTGCCGTTTCCATGCGCCGGAGAAAATCTGCGAAGTCCACGGGGCGTTCCGTCAGGGCTGCGTCAATGGCAAAGCGGATCTGCTCTTTCTGTGAGAGCTTTTGATTTTCTCCCAGCCATTGACCGTAGTGCAGATACCGTCCTTTGCTGTGGAGCTTGGGATTTGCAATCACGGACAGATCGTGCTCCAGACATACCCGGTCAGACAGCCGCCGCAGGGCGAACGAGGAGCCTATGAAGTTGCGGAACTTCCGGGAGCGGTCATAGGCGGTGGAATTGTAGTAAATGTGATTATGAATGTGCTCTTTGTCTATATGGGTACAGACAAAGAATTGATACTTGCCCTTTGTCCAGCGCATCGCCGTTTCATAACCAATACGGTTTGCTTCTTCTGCCGTAACTTCCCCGGGCGGGAACGCCTGCCGGATCTGGTAGCACAGCGCCCCGTGTCCGGCTCTGCGGTCAGTTTCGCCCTGATACTGATTTTTGACCAGCATGAACTCGGCGTGTGCCGTGGCCGGATCGCAGAGGTAGGAAGAAACGGCCCCCAGCTTCTCCGGGTTCAGGCCATAGTCAAAGCGGTCTTTCAGACTTTGCAGGGCCGTCCGCTTTTCGGCCCGCTTGTGGGATTTGAGGTAGGTTGTGGCCATAGGCAGTCCTCCTTTCCATACGACAAACGGCGGCTGGGATCAGCCGCCGTTTTCTGCATCTTCTGGCCACCGTGACCAGAACTCAGCCCGTGATGAAGCCCCGCAGGGAGCCGTTCAGCTCGTCCAGCTTGGCAAGCAGCCATCCGGCCAGCGCAGGCAGGCCAAAGGGTGAAATGGCAAACGCCATCAGCAGCCCCGCGATCCCCGTGGAAATGTCTTTCTCCACAAACAGCATCAGGACACTCAGCAGCCCCAGCACCGACGCGAGGATGGAGAGCAAACCAGCGGAAAGACTCAGCAGGAACGAGAGCACGGCCACAAGCAGGGTCAGCACCAGCACAAAGGGAGCGGCAAGGATTTTGAATATGATCCGCATAGGGGGTTCCTCCTTTTTCCTGTATATGTCTATTATAACTCTGAAAAAATCGGCGCTCAAGGATGTCCCGGCCCTCCGCACTTCTGGTCACGATGACCAGAGGTGCGGACAGCCGGGGAACGGCGCGAGGCCGTTCCCCCTGTGTCACATCGTTACAATGGCGGAGAGCTGGGCCAGCAGATCAGACAGCGGCCCCCACAGATCGGCATAGTCCTTTTGCAGACGCTTCAGCTCGTCCGGGTACAGGCCGCCATAGCTGTTGGCATGGATGGCCGCCTGATTGAGATTGTTTGCACAGCGCCGCTGGAGCGACACAAGCTCCTTGACGGGTTCAAGGTCAACGTGGAGCACATAGCCGCCCAGCGCCATTTTTCGGATATAGGCGCTCATGTTGCGGATGCCCGCCTCGGCCATGCGCTCCCGAATGACCTCCAGCTCGTCAGGCCGTACCCACACATAGATGGGGACGCTGCGGACGCGCTTCTTTGTCAACGCTCCTCACGCTCCCGGCTGCGGCGCTTGGGCGGGTGTTCCCGCACCTTATCCAGCGGCTTCTCCTCCGAGGGTGGCGCAGGCAGATTGTTGATGATGCCATCGATCTGATTATAATTCTGCTCCATCGAAAGCTCGGCGTTCTTGTTGGGATTGCGTTCCTGCTCCATAAATGTCCTCCTATCTGTCGCCCCGGTCAGGGGCATTTTTCTTTGGGGCGGATTGCCCACGGTCAGCCTCGGCCTGTTTTGCGGCGGTTTTCATCTGCTCCCGGATCGAACGGGGTCTGTCAGGATTGTCGGGCGCAGGCCGCAGCTCATAGTCAGACGCCTGCCGTTTTGTCAATGGCCGCGTGTAGGTCAAATGCCCCCACGCCAGAAACGATCCATTTTCAACCGGGACGCGCTGATCGTAGTTGACGATCTCATCCGGGGTGTTACGGGGCGGCTTGGGGAATGTCCCAATGTCCACAGGGCGCTGGGTAGAGTAATACTTGTAAAGGCCGGGAGCCTCGACCTGCCTGACATCGACGTTGTAAAGGCGCTGGTATTCCTGCACCCGCGCCGCAAAGTCCTGTTCCAGAGCGGCACGGTCGCTGCCGTAATGCCCCCATTCATACTGCCGCTGGCCGTCCTTGTCGTCATAGCAAGCCCATGTGACATAGGGCGAGGGAGCTGCTGGGTTATGCCCCAGCGCAAAGCCCCTGCCATTTTCCAGCATGACGGCCTGAATGATCTCATAGCCTTGGTTTTTGTCCATACGACCTCCTTTCCAAAATGTTAGCAATATCTCTGCAAAACCGGGCGGGGCTATGAAATCATACGCCCCGCCCATGAAGCGGCCCCGGAAAGCCCTACAATTAAGGGTGTTTTCCGGGGTCAAATGCTCACGGCCTACCCCGGTATTTCCGCATATAGCCGCGCTGCTTCTGCCGCCTTGCAGCCCCGGCGCAGGCCGGTGAGCAATACCGCTGCCGCCCGTCCGGGAGGAAAGCCCTGCCGCACACCGGGCAGGGCCGGGTTTCCGCCACGGTCTCCACGGTCAGCGACCTTTCCAATACGGGATCAAGGGGCAGCACCGCCGAACGGAAATAGCGGCAATAAGCGCCCGTCCAGCATTTCCCCAGCATATAGCACTCGCAATCCAGCGGCAGACAGCCAATGTCTTTGTCATAGTTGGCACACCACCGCTTCACAAGGGAGCGAATCGCCGCCTTTTCCTGCCGGGTCAATTCACGGCTCATTTTTGCCCCCTGTCTTTGACCGAAGCTGCTCCCGGTAGCAGAACACGCAGCCGATCCCATGCCAGTAGAGGCAACCGTCGCAGCGGGAGCCTTTGGGCGGCAGGTTGGGCGGGACGCCCTTGAAGTAGCTCTTTTCTTTCATAAAGTCCTCATAGGGGCTGTCGGTAAACCTCATTCTTCACCGTCCTCGTCCCACGGCGGCCCGTCATCCTCGGGATCGGTTTCGTCATAATCCTCTGCGCCGTCATACTCGCTGCCGTAGTCCGCCTCGGACTCAGCGGCCCGCTGTTTCTTGGGACGGTAGATTTTGAAGTACCAGCCAGCGCCGCCGCCAACGGCCACCACGGCCAGCGCCAGCAGAAGCATACCGCCGTTGCCCGTGGCCTTGGGCTGCTCCGGCTCGGGGTCAGGCTCCGGCTCTACCACAGGCGCAGGCTCCGGGGCCTTGCCCTGGCACTCGCTCATGTTCACGGCGCAGACGGCACAATCCGCGTTGATAGCACCAACGGCGCATTTATCGGTGCAGGAACACTCCGGCAGCTCACCGCCCGCCGCCTGCACCGCCGCCAGCAGGTCGGCCTCGTCCACCATGTTCAAAAAGTGGGTCTGATACTGCTCGCCGTCCTCATCGGTGGGCTTGTCATAGTCAATGACGATGTAAAAGGTGTTGCCGCCGCTGGTCTGCACCGTGATGAACTGCTTGTTGGTGGCCTTATCGTAGAGCAGGTCACGGGTCACAAGGTTGCCGTCCTCAGTGAAGCCCTCGCCGGGGTCAACGGTTTCGGCGAGCAGCGGCTCCATAGGGTCAAGCCCGTCCCATTCCTCGCCGCCTCCGGCATAGGCCGTGACCGCCATACTGCCCATGAGGACGGTCACACAGAGCGTCATCATCAAAAGCCGCAGTTTTTTCATTCCGTCACCTCCGCCTGTTCTGTCGGCTTCTGGCCACCGTGACCAGAAGCTCCACCCCGGAGCTGCTGGAGCACCAGCGGCAGATCGGCAAGGGAGATACTCATGCCGCGCACGATCTCCACGATCTCGCTGTTTTCGGCCTCCAGCTTCTTCTGCTCCAATTCTTTAAGCCGCGCCTGCTGCTCGGCAATTTTGGCCTTGACCTTTTCAATCTCGGCCTCGATCTTTGCGCTTTTCGTAATTGCCATATCAAAAAACCTCCTTTACGGTAGTCGCCCGTAGGCGTAAAGATGGGACTGCCAATAGCTGCTGTTCAGGTTGGCATAGCTGATAGGGTCGCCACAATGGAGCATCCAGCCGTTGCCCACATAGATGCCCACATGAGAAATACCCGCTGTGTCATAGGTGCCGACAAAGAACACCAGATCACCGGGGCGGGGGCTGCTCGTCCGGGAGCAGATGTTATAAAGGCCCTGCGCCCCCAGCCGCCCGAAGCTCCAGCCGCACTGATTGTAGACATAGCTGACGAAGCCGGAGCAGTCAAAGGACGTGGACGGGCTGCTGCCGCCCCACACATAGGGGAAACCGAGATACTTTTCCGCTTCTTTCAGAATGGCGGCAAAGGTTTCATCGTCCAGATAGGACTCTGGGACTTCATGCTCCGGCGGGCGGTTGGTGATGTATTTCCCGATATAGCCGGACGAGGGGAACAGATCGGGCCGGTTTCCCAGCGTGGACATATACAGGGCGTACATGGAAAGCTGCTCCTCGGACATCATGTAAACCGGGACGTGGGAGAGATTGAAGTTTTCCAGCGTGACATAGCAGATGTAATAGTTGTACGGCACCTCCATCTCATAGTCGTTGCCCTCTCTGTCCGTCCGGGTAACGGTGCGGTAGCGCACCTCCACCACCACATCCTCGGTCAAAATGTACTGGTAGTCAAAGAGGTCTTGCAGCGTCCCGCGCACCTCTTCCAATGTCCACGCGCCCTCATGGAGTGCGGAGATCATGGAGATCAGCACATAGGGATCGTGTTCAATGGTGTCGAGGTCAAAATGGTATTCGTCGTAATCGTGGGTGCGGGTGTAGGTGTCGAGGTAGCGTTGCAGCTCGTCCTCCAAAGCGCAGTAGGCGGCCTCGGCTCCCAGCATATCCGCGTCCTCCGCCTTATAGGTGCTGGCGGCGATGGCCGCAAGGGTGCTGTTTCCCACGGAAACCATCGAGGACATACACGATTGCAGGGTCAGCACCACCAGCAGGCAGCCCAGCGCAAGCAGCGTCCCCACGGGATGCCGCTTGACGAACGCCGCCGCTTCCCGGACAAACCGCTCTGTGGCTGACGCGGTTTGTTCGGCGGCCTTGGCGGTCTGCTTGGCGGTTTCCCGCGCCTTGCGCTGATACTCCCGTTTCAGCTTGTGGCGGTGCCATAACCGGGCGGCGGCGCTCTGCGCCTCCGGCTGCTCCCGTGCAAACTTGCGGGAATGGTAGTCCGCCGTGGCCTTGATGTACCGGGACTCCGCACGGGCGGCAGCCTTGGCCGGGTGCTCCCGGATGGCCCTGCGTACCTTGTACCGCCCATAGTGCAGCGCGGCCTCGCCGGAACGCTCCACAAAATGACCGCCCTCCACACCTACATTGTCGCGCTCCTCCTGATACACCTTTCCATGCAGAAAAGCATGGGTTTCATGTCCGGCGATCCGGGCGATCCGCTTGATGGGGCCGGGCTTTTTCGGCGGCTTCTGCTTTGCCAGCCTTTCACGGGCCTTGTTCAGCCGTTCCTCCCGGCTCTCCATGCGGAGCTTGGACTTGTGGAGCTTGGCCTGTTCGCTGTCGGTATGGAACTTCTGGCCACCGTGACCAGAAGCGGCCTCGCCCTTGGGCGGCTTATTCTGTCTGTTTTCCATTGGCGGCGTCCTCCGGCTTGGTGGTCAGCAGGTCGTAGATCTCGCCGCGGGGGAAACGGTCAACAAACGGGATAGTGACACTGCCATAGAACAGCAGGCCCTCGCCGGAGTTGGACTGTGTGATATACGATAGCTGATGCTCCGAAATACCGATCTGCTTGGCAAGAATGGCGCGGTCACTCTGCGCCTGCGACAGCAGGATCATAAAATCCGTGTTGTCCAAAATGTTCTCGATCTCCCGGCTGGCCAGCAGGTCGTAGGGTAGGGTAAAGGCGCCTTGCCGCCGTTGGCGGTAGGTTTCCTACACCCTCCCTCGGAACCGGAC